>JAEKLF010000090.1 GCA_019509985.1 Burkholderiales bacterium
ATGAACGACGACCTGATTCCGCCCCTCGTGTCCGATGGCCAGATCCAGGCCGAGGTCAATGGCTGCCTCGGCCTGATCACGCTGAACCGCCCGCAGGCGCTGAACGCGCTGTCGCTGGCCATGATCCGCGACATGACGGCGCTGCTGCGCCACTGGGCCGCGCGGCCGCAGATTCAGGCCGTGGCCGTGCTTGGCGCTGGCCGCGAAGGCAAGCCTGCCGCCTTCTGCGCGGGCGGCGACATCCGCTTCTTCCACCAGGCCGCCCATGCGGGCGACCCGGCGCTGGAAGACTTCTTCACCGAGGAATACCGCCTCAACCACCTGATCCACCATTACCCCAAACCCTGTGTCGCGCTGATGGACGGCATCGTCATGGGCGGTGGCATGGGCATCAGCCAGGGCGCCAAGCTGCGCGTGCTGACCGAGCATTCCAAGCTCGCCATGCCCGAGACCGGCATCGGCCTCTTCCCCGATGTCGGCGGCGGCTACTTCCTCGCGCAGTGCCCCGGCCATGTCGGCGAATGGCTGGCGCTGACCGGCCAGGCCATCTCGGCCGGCGATGCGATCGAGTGGGGGCTGGGCGACGTCTTCGTGCGCGCCGAGCAGTTCCCGGCGCTGATCGAGGACCTGCGCCGGGGCCCGCAGCCCAGCGCCGAGCATGTCGTCGCGACGGTCATGGAGCGCGCCGACCTCGCGCCCATCTCCGCGCCCAAGGCGACGATGGACCGCATCGACCGCCACTTCGGCCAGCCCACGCTCGCCGCCATCCTCGATTCGCTCGCGCGCGCCGACGACGGCTGGGCTCGCGAAGTGCATGCCACGCTGCTGAAGCGCTCGCCGCTGATGATGGCCGTCACGCTCGAACTCGTGCGCCGCGGCCGCCGCCTGAGCCTGGCCGATGACCTGCGCCTGGAGCGCGACCTGGTCCACCACGCGTTCCATCTGCGCGGCGCCGCACGCAGCGAAACCGTCGAGGGCATCCGCGCGCTGGCCGTGGACAAGGACCACCATCCCCGCTGGAGCCCGGCCGCCGTCGCCGACATCGACCCGGCCGAGCTCGCGGCCTTCTTCGTCAGCCCCTGGGCGCCGGAGGGGCATCCGTTGCGAGACCTCGAATGAGCGAGCCCCGCCACAGTCCCTGGCGTCTGTCTGTCGCGCCCATGATGGACTGGACCGACCGCCACTGCCGCTACTTCCACCGCCTCATCACGCGCCACACGCTGCTCTACACCGAGATGGTGACGACGGGCGCCTTGCTGCACGGCGACCAGCCGCGGCACCTGGACTTCAACGCCGAGGAGCATCCGGTTGCGCTGCAGCTTGGTGGCAGCGAGCCGGCAGACCTGGCCGCCTGTGCGAGGCTGGCCGAGCATTGGGGCTACGACGAGGTGAACCTGAACTGCGGCTGCCCGAGCGAGCGCGTGCAGAAGGGCGCCTTCGGCGCCTGCCTGATGGCCGAGCCCGAGCTGGTGGCCGACTGCGTGAAGGCCATGCGCGACGCGACATCGCTGCCGGTCACCGTCAAGCACCGCATCGGCATCGACCGCATCGAGAACTACGGCTTCGTGCGTGACTTCGTCGGCGCCGTGTCGGATGCCGGCTGCGAGGTCTTCATCGTGCATGCCCGCAATGCCTGGCTGCAGGGCCTGTCGCCCAAGGAGAATCGCGAGCTTCCGCCGCTGCGCTACGAAATGGCCGCCCAGCTCAAGGCCGAGTTCCCGGCGCTGACGATCGCGATCAACGGCGGCTTCAAATCGCCCGAGCAGATCGCCGAGCAGCTGACCCTCGTCGACGGCGTCATGGTCGGCCGTGAGGCCTATCACGAGCCCTGGAGCATGGCGCAGTGGGACTCGCGCTTCTTCGGCCGGCCGGACCCGGCTCACTCGCGGGAACAGGTGGAAGAGGCCTGGCTGGACTATCTCGACCGCGTCCATGCCGCCGGCCGCTCGTGGGCACATGCGATGCGGCATGCCCTCGGCCTGTGGAACGGCACGCCGGGCGCGCGGCGCTGGCGCCAGGTGTGGAGCGACCATCGCTTGAAGACCCTGGCGCCGCGCGAGGTGGCCGCGCAGGCGACCGCCGCACGCCTGTCGGGCATGGCTGTCGCGGCCTGAGCATGACGACCGGCCGCGGCGCCGGCTGCCGTCAGCATGCGGCGATGCGCCTGCTGATCACTCCGCTTCTCACCCTGCTGCTGGTCTGTGGCGCCGCCCAGGCTCAACAGACGCTGGCGCCCGGCGTCACGCTGCTGCCGGGCGGCTACGAGGCCGGCCATCAGCCCGACGGCAACAGCCTGCTGCTCAAAGGCGAGGGCGGCTGGCTGCTGATCGACAGTGGGCGCCACCAGGCGCACACGGCCGCCGCGCTGGCCGCCGCGGGCGGCGACGTGCGCGCCGTGCTGAACACGCACTGGCACCTGGACCACCTTGGCGGCAATGCCTGGCTGCGCAGCCAGCGGCCCGGCCTGCAGGTCTGGGCGTCGCCCGCCGTCGCGCGGGCGCTGGCGCCCGATGGCTGGCTGGACCGATACCGTCGCCAGCTTGTCGAAGCCATCCCGTCGGCGCCTGCCGAGCAGGCCGCCGTCATGCGCGTGGACCTGGATCTGCTGAACCAGGCCGACGCCCTGCGGCCCGACCATGAAATCAAGGCTGCTTCCGCGCTGACGCTGCTGGGCCGCCGGTTGCAGGTGGGTGTCGAAACCGCCGTCAGCGGTGGCGACCTGTGGGTGCTGGACAGCGCCAGCGGCACGCTGGCGGCGGGCGATCTCGTCACGCTGCCCGTGCCCTTCTTCGACACCGCCTGCCCACCCGCCTGGCGCGAGGCGCTGGCGCGGCTGTCCGCCCAGCCCTTTGCGCGCCTGGTGCCCGGTCATGGCCCCGTGCTGAGCCATGCCGATTTCGAGCGCTGGCGCACTGGCTTCAATGCGCTGCTGGACTGCGCCGACCAGGGCCTGCACCCCGCCGCCTGCGCGGCCGTCTGGCGCAGCCATGTCGAACCCTGGCTGGACGACGCCGGCGGCGCCCGCGTCGATGGCATGCTTGGCTACTATTTCAAGACCCTGCTGCAAGCGCCGCCCGAGCACCGTGAGCGATTTTGTCGACGACCCTGAGATTGACCCGGTCCTGCCGCCGGACGAGCCGCTGTGGAGCCACAGCTTCGACACGGCGCTGGGCCGCTGCGGCCTGGTGTGGAGCGAGCGCGGCATCGTCGCGTCGCTGCTGCCCGACGCCACGCCGGCGCGGCTGAAGCGCCGCCACCCGACGGCGCAGCCGGTGACGGAGCTGCCGGCCCACATCGCCCACGCTGTGGACGGCATCCGCGCGCTGCTGGGCGGCGAAGCACGCGACCTGACCGACATCCCGCTCGACGAGCGCGGCATCCCCGAGTTCCGCCGCCAGGTGCACGCGCTGACCCGCGCCATCCCGCCCGGCCAGACGCGCACCTATGGCGAGATCGCCGCGGCTCTCGGCCAGCCGGGGGCGGCGCGCGCCGTGGGACGAGCCGAGGGCGACAACCCGTTTCCACCCATCGTGCCCTGCCATCGCGTGATGGGTGCGGGCGGCGAGCCGACGGGCTTCTCGGCGCCGGGCGGCGTCGAGACCAAGCGCCGCATGCTGCTCATCGAGGCGCGTGCCGCGGGTCAATTGGCGGGCGACCAGCAGCCGCTTTTCTGACTGTCTGACAAGACCTGTCGCGGCGTCCTACGAGCTGAATTCGCCCCGGCTGACAACGGCCTGGCATGACCGGGTTTTCCAATCGCCGAGCCGGCGCTGGGACCGGCGCATCGCTACGGCCCGCCTGCCGGTTCAGGGACTCTCATGTCGCACATTCGCCGCCCTTTGGTGACGTCTTCGGCCTTGCTGTTGACCTGGGTGTTGACGGCCTGCGGTGGTGGCGGCGGTGGCTCGTCGGGCGCGGCGCCTGTGCCCGCCAGCCCCCAACCCTCGGCATCGTCCGTCACGGTGGATCCGCCGCCGGCCTCCGGTGTGACCGACCCGCTGCCGCCCGGCAGCAGCGTGGCCTGCTCGCCGGGCGACGCGCCTTCGACCCGCTCGGCGGCGTTCTCGTACGTGAATGTGGTGCGCTCGGTGCTTGGGCTGCGGCAACTGACCCGGCTGCCGGCTTTCGATGGGACGGCACAAGCCCATGCCCAATACGTCGTCGCCAATGACAGCCCCGGCCTGCAGGAAACCACGGGTCTGCCTTGCTTCACGGGCATCGACCTGGCCCAGCGCCTTGCCGGCGCTGGCATCGTGGCGGTTGAGGTGCCCGGTGCGCGCAGCCGCAGCGAAATGGTGTTCGCCTACACGACGCCCGCGGACGTGGAGATCCAGCCCTGGGATCTCGTCAACAACACGCTGAACAACCTGTACGGCCGCGTGTTCCTGCTCGACCCGCGGGCCGAGCAGGTGGGGCTTGGCTTCTCGGCCAAGCCAGGCGGCCTGCAGCGCGCCATGGTGCTGGACACGGCCTTGCTGAGCGCCACTGCGGAGGCCACTGCCGAGACCTGGGTCGTGTGGCCTCGCGATGGCACGGCGGGCCTGCCCGCACGCATGGCGCCGTCCAACATGAAGCCGCTCGACGACGGCATCACCGAAGGCTACCCGGTCTCGCTGCACGCAACGGCGCCGGTGCAGCTGAGCCGTTTCGCCATGACGACGGCGGCCGACGGCGCGCCCGTCGCAGCCACCTTGTTGACCAGCGCCAATGATCGCAACGGCATCCTCACCCAGGGCGAGGCGGCGCTGGTGCCGGTCGCGCCCCTGGCCGCCAACACGACCTATCGCGTGGAACTCGAAGGCAGCGCGGGCACGACGCCGCTGCACCTGAGCTGGTCGTTCACGACGGCGCCGTGACGCGCTGAGGGCGCCTCGTGGCGGTGGGCCGGCGGCGCCGCGACAATCGCGCATGTCCTTCGCCACCCTGGGCCTCGCGCCCGCCCTGCTGCGCGCCGTGCGCGAGCAGGGCTATCACGCCCCCACCGCCGTGCAGACGGCTGCGCTGCCACCCGCGTTGGCCGGCAGCGACGTACTGGCCCTTGCCCAGACCGGCTCCGGCAAGACCGCCGCCTTCGCGCTGCCGCTGCTGCAACGCCTCGTCGCCTCACCGCCGCGGCCCGGCCCGCGGGCCCTGGTGCTGGCGCCGACCCGCGAGCTGGCCATGCAGACGGCCCAGCTGCTGCGCGACCTGGCGGCCCTGCTGATGCAGCGCCCGAAGATCGCGCTGGCCTTTGGCGGCGTGTCCATCAACCCGCAGCTGATGGCGCTGCGCGGCGGCTGCGACGTGATGGTCGCCACGCCCGGTCGCCTGCTCGACCTGCTGGACCACAACGGCCTGACGCTGGCGGGCGTGCAATGCCTGGTGCTGGACGAAGCCGACCGCCTGCTGGGCCTGGGCTTCGCGGACGAGCTGCAGCGTGTCATCGCGCAGTTGCCGGCGCGCCGCCAGAACCTGCTGTTCTCGGCCACCTTCGCGCCTGCGGTCGAGAGCCTGGCCGCCGAGCTGCTGCACGAGCCGGTGCGCATCGAGATCGACGAGGCACCGCCGCAGATCACGCAGCGTGCCATCCAACTCGACCGCGCCCAGCGCCTGCCTGCGTTGCGCCAGTTGCTGGCCGAGCAGGGTTGGGACCGCTGTCTCGTCTTCGTCGCCAGCCGCTACACGGCCGAGCTGGTGTCGGACAAGCTGTTCGCTCACGGCTTCAAGGCCGGTGTGCTGCATGGCGAGCTCAGCCAAGGCGCGCGCCGCGATGTGCTGGAAGCGTTGAAGGCCGGCAGCGTGAAAGTGCTGGTGGCCACCGACGTGGCGGCGCGCGGCCTGCATGTCGAGGCGCTGGACGCCGTCGTCAACTACGAGCTGCCGCGCTCGGCCGCCGACTACACCCACCGCATCGGCCGCACCGGCCGCGCGGGCGCCACCGGCGTGGCCGTTAGCTTCATCTGCGCGGACAGCGCCGAGAACGCCGAGAGCCATTTCCGCCTGATCGAAAAGCGCCAGGGCCAGCGCGTGCCGCGCGAGCGGCTGGCCGGCTTCGAGCCGCAAGCCATCGCGACCGAGGCGGAGGCCACGGGCGGCATCAAGAGCACGACGCGCAAGAGCAAGAAGGACAAGCTGCGCGAGGCCGCCACGCGGGCAGGGGGCTGAGCCATGGGCATCGAGATCGAACGCAAGTTCCTGGTCACCGGTGAGGGCTGGCGCCAGCCTGCTTCAGCGCAGACCCGCTTCAGCCAGGGTTATCTGAGCCGCGACCCGACGCGCACGGTGCGCGTGCGCATCGCCGGCGAACGTGCCTTTCTGACCATCAAGGGCGCCACTCAAGGGGCGACGCGCGCGGAGTTCGAATACGCGATTCCGCTGGCTGATGCGCAGCAGCTGCTGGCAATGTGCGACGGCCCGGTCGTCGAGAAGATCCGCCACCTCTGCGTGCACGAGGGCATGACCTGGGAGGTCGATGAGTTCCTCGGCGCCAACGCCGGGCTCGTCGTCGCCGAGATCGAGCTCGAATCCGAAGATCAGGTCTTTGCGCATCCCGCATGGCTGAGCGAGGAGGTCACCGGCGACGCGCGCTACGTCAATGCCAATCTGGCGGTGAGACCGTTCACCAGCTGGTGATGCGGCTGTCGCTCCCACGATTGAAGGCGGGCGTCGATGCGTCCAGCCGCGTATCGGCTGCGTAGGACTGGGCAAGCCCATGTCACACGCAGGCAATGCCTGCGACCGACGATGCGCCACTTGGTTTCCGCAAGGCGCTGGCTGCCCAGGTTCCTCATCCGCCATCCCGTGATCCTCATCTTTTCATCGCTTCTGCATCGGACACGCGTCGGCATGCTCGTGCTGCTGATCTTCGTGTTGCCGTTGCAGAGCGTGTTGCAGCTCGGTGCCGGGGTCCAGGGCCATCGCCACATGCACACGGGGGCGGCGCAGCGCTCGTCGGTGCTGGCTGGCCTGACGCAGCCGTTGCGCGCGGTGCTGGACCGCTTGCATGCGGCGCAGGACCCGCGGCTCAAGGGACCGAGTTTCGGCTGGACGCTGAGCAGAGGGCCAGCCGAAGGGCTGCACGAGCATGGCGGCGTCTTCCACCGGCACACGCACGACACGGCCGATGTGGTCGACGTCGGCGACACGGCCGACAACCCCGTGCAGGGCGGTGCGACGGCCTTCCTGGCCTGGTTGCCCTGCGCCCTGGCTTTGGCGGCCGGGCAGCGCGACGCTTGCCCTGCCGACACCCCTTTCGACTGGCGCGACCGTGTCGTCGCCCCGCCGCTGACGCCGCCACGCGGCTGAGTTCTCGGGCGCTTGCCCGTCCACCTCTCTGATGCCTTCCGCCTGTCTCGACCCGACGGGCGGTGCCTGCGCATGCCGCAGAGCCCCATTGCCGAGAACTCCAATGCCCCCATTCCGTTCGACGCCGCTCGCCGTCGTCTGTTTGTTCACCGTGGCGGCCGCGCAGGCTCAATCCGAGTCTGCCGGCGGCGCGACCGTCACGCCGCTGGGGCGTGTCGAGGTCAATGGCCGCCACTACGACAACGCCATCGGCAGCTCGGACGCGGCCTCGCAGGGCACCATCCGCGCCGAGCTGCTGAAGAGCCGGCCCGCGCTGCGTCCGGGCGAGGTGCTGGAGTTCGTGCCCGGCGTCATCGTCACGCAGCACTCGGGCGACGGCAAGGCCAACCAGTACTTCCTGCGCGGCTTCAACCTCGACCACGGCACCGACTTCGCGACGACGGTGAACGGGCTGCCGGTCAACATGCCGACGCACGGCCACGGCCAGGGCTATTCGGACCTGAACTTCCTGATCCCCGAACTCGTCGACCGCATCGAATACCGCAAAGGCCCTTACTTCGCCAAGAACGGCGACTTCGCGGCCGCCGGCTCGGCCGACATCGCCTACCGCAGCACGCTCGACGAGAGCTTCGCCACACTGACGTTGGGCCAGCGGCAGTTCCAGCGCTTCGTCGGTGCCGGCTCCGCGGCCATGGGTGGCGGTGTGAATCTGCTCGGCGCCGTCGAAGTCCAGCGCAACGACGGGCCGTGGACGCTGCCGGAGCGCCTGCGCAAAAGCAACGGCGTGCTGACGGTGTCGGGCGGCACGCGGCTTGAGGGCTGGAGCGCCAGCCTGATGGGCTACGACGCGAAATGGGACTCGACCGACCAGGTGCCGCAGCGCCTGATCAACGCGGGCACGTTCAACGGCCAGCCCTTTGGCCGTTTCGACGCGGTAGACCCGACGGACGGTGGCGAAACGCAACGCAGCAGCCTGTCCGGCGAATGGCATCGCAACACCGGCAGCGAGAGCAGCAACGTGGCGGCCTACGCGATGGCCTACCGGCTCAAGCTGTTCTCCAACTTCACCTACGCGCTGGAGCGGCCCGCGGAAGGCGACCAGTTCGCGCAGCAGGACCGGCGCGGCGTCTACGGCGCCAGCGCCAGCCACGCCGTCGAGCACCGTCTGGGCGATCTGCTGGCCAGGACCGAGGTCGGCCTGCAACTGCGCCATGACCGCATCCGCGTCGGCCTGTTCGACACGGTCGAGCGCCGCATCACCGCCACGACCCGCGACGACGCCGTGCGCCAGACCCAGCTCGGCGTCTACGGCCAGACCTCGTTGGAGTTGACGCCCTGGTTGCGCACGATCGTGGGTCTGCGCGCGGAGGAGGCGCGATTCAAGGTCGACAGCCTGACGAACTCTGCCAACTCCGGCAGCGCCTCGGCCCACCTGTTCGCGCCCAAGTTCGCGCTGATCGCCGGCCCGTGGGCCAAGACTGAATTCTTCTTCAACGCCGGCCGCGGCTTTCACAGCAACGACGCGCGCGGCACCACGGCCACGGTGGACCCCAAGACCGGCGACGCGGTCGACAAGGTGCCCGGGCTGGTGGCGGCGCGCGGCATGGAGCTGGGCGCGCGCACGGAGTGGGTGCCGGGGCTGCAGAGCTCGGTGGCGCTGTGGAAGCTGGACTTCGACTCCGAGCTCGTCTACGTCGGCGACGCCGGCGCCACCGAGGCCAACCGGCCCAGCAAGCGTCACGGCATCGAGTGGAACAACCGCTACGTGCCGTTGCCGTGGCTGCTCGTCGACGCCGACCTGGCCTGGACGCATGCGCGCTTCGCCGACGCTGACGTGGCCGGCAACCGCATCCCCAACGCCGTCGACAAGGTCGGCTCCGTCGCCGTCACCGTGCGCGACCTCGGCCTCTGGTCCGCCAGCGTGCAGTGGCGCTACCTGGGCTCGGGCGCGCTGATCGAGGACAACAGCGTGCGCTCCAGGTCATCGCTGACGACCAACCTGCGCGTCAGCCGCAAGCTGTGGGACAGGGCCGAGCTGACGGTCGACGTCTTCAACGTCATGGACCGCAAGCTCAACGACATCGAGTACTTCTACGAGTCGCAACTGCCCGGCGAGGCCGCGCCGGTGGCCGATCGGCACGTGCACCCCGCCGAGCCGCGCGCCGTGCGCGTGACGCTCAGGATGGGTTTCTGACCTCGCGCCTGCGGCCGGCTCGCAGTGCCAGCGCCTGGAGCACCGAGCCCGCGAGGAAGATCACCACCCAGGCCAGCAGCGTCGTCTTCACCAGCGGCGACTCCGGCCCGCTGGCCAGCGGCTGGCCTGCAGGCAGGCGGGTCAGCGTCTCGTTGATGCCCGGCACGAGCAACAGGAAGAAGGTGAACGACAGCCCGAACGTGGCCAGATAGGTCCGGGCACGGCCCAGGAAGCCGAGCCGCGGCGCGAGCATGGCGCCTGCCATGGCCAGCAGCGCGAGGATGCCCAGCGCATGGCCGGCGTTGAATCCGCCCGTGCTCGACAGCCCGAAGGCCGTCAGCACGGACAGCACCAGGCCGACGAGGTAGGCGCGACCTGAGCGGGTGCCGGGCTCGATGCGGCGGTGGCGGGCGAAGGCGACCAGGCCGGCGGCGAGCGGCAGCAGGCTGATGGCGGTGTGGACCATGCCCAGGGTCGACAAGGGGGGACGCATGCGGTTGTCTTTCGGGTGTGTTGACGATAGACGTCACTCTAGGAATTCGGGCGCCTCCCGGGGGTGACATGTGGATGACAAAAACGTCATCCCGTCCGCCGAGGCGGCTGCGCACAATCCGGCCCCATGAAGATCCTCGTCATCGAAGACGACCCCAAGACCGGCGACTACCTGAAGAAAGGCCTGCGCGAGAGCGGCTACGCGGTGGACCTGTCGCGCACCGGCACGGACGGCCTGCAGATGGCCATGAGCCACGACTACGACCTGGTGGTGCTGGACGTGACGCTGCCCGGCATTGACGGCTGGCAGATCATGCCGACGCTGCGCAGCAAGGGGAACGGGAGGGGCGACACGCGCGTGCTGTTCCTGACCGCGCGCGACCAGCTCAGCGACCGCATCCGCGGCCTGGAGCTGGGCGCCGATGATTACCTCGTCAAGCCCTTCTCCTTCACCGAGCTGGTGCTGCGCATCCGCACGCTGCTGAAGCGCGGCGCCGTGCGCGACGCTGACGTCTACGAGGTGGCCGACCTGAAGCTGGACGTGCTGCGTCGCAAGGTCACGCGCGAGGGCACGGAGATCGCGCTGACGAACAAGGAGTTCCTGCTGCTGCACCTGCTGGTCAGGCGCCAGGGCGAGGCGCTGTCGCGCACGCTGATCGCGTCCGAGGTGTGGAACATGAACTTCGACAGCGACACCAACGTCGTCGACGTGGCCATCAAGCGGCTGCGTGCCAAGGTGGACCGGCCGTTCGCGACGCCGCTGATCCACACGGTGCGCAGCATTGGCTATGCGTTCGGCGACGTGGCTGCCGAGGGGGCGGCCGAATGATGGCCCGCTGGCTGCCGCGCTCGCTGGCCGTGCGCGTGACCCTGCTGTGCGGGCTTATAGCCGTCTGGACCACCGGCATGCTGGGCATGTACTTCTTCTTCGCGGCGCGCACCGCCATCACCGCACATGCCGACGAGCAGCTGATCGGCCGCGCCGAGCACTTCCGCCGCCTTGTCGCCGACGCGCGGACCATCCCGGACCTGCGCGACCGCTCCCTGCTGTTCGAGGCCCTGCTGGGCTCGGCCAGCGACGTGCTGATCCTGCGCCGCGTCGGCGAGGCGCCGCTGGTGGAGGTCAACCCCGACCGCGCAGTGGTGCCGGCCGACATCGCGCCCGTTGTCGCCGGCCGATCGATAGCGCCGCGGGACGTGCGCGACGGCGCAGCGCCTGGCCAGCTGCGCCTGCACTGGGTGTCGGCCCAGGCCCGCTCGGGGCAGGACGGCGCGCTGATCGAGGTCGTCGCGGGCCACCCGCTCGTCAGCGAGATGCAGATGATCGGCAGGGCGCGCAACCAGGCGCTGGCCGGCACGGTCATGGCGATGGCGGCGTGCACGCTGCTGGTCTGGCTGGTGCTGCGCCACGGGCTGCGGCCGCTGCGCCGCGTGGCCGAGCAGGCGGCGCTGATCAACCCGATTAACCTGGCCCTCCGCTTGCCGGCCAAGGATGCACCGCAGGAGCTGCAAGACATGGTGGCCGTGTTCAACGCGATGCTGGACCGCGTCGCGACCGGCTACGAGCGGCTGTCGCAGTTCTCGGCCGACCTGGCGCACGAGATCCGCACGCCGGTGGGCGCGTTGATCGGGCAGACGCAGGTGGCGCTGAACCGCCCGCGCGAAGCTGCCGAGTACCAGCAGCTGCTGGAGTCCAACCTCGAGGAGCTGAACCGGCTGCGGCTGATCATCGACAACATCCTGTTCCTCGCGCAGGCCGACCACGCCACGCTGCAGATCGAGCGCGCGCCGCTGGACATGGCCGACGAGCTGCAGCGCATCGCCGAATATTTCGACGGCCCGGCGGATGAGGCCGGCCTGCGCTTCGAGGTGCAGGCCGCGGGGTCGGCGGTCGTCAACGCATCGCTGTGCCGGCGCGCCATCCACAACCTGGTGGTCAACGCGCTGCGCTACAGCAGGGCCGGCACGACGATCCGCCTGTTTGGCCACCAGGACGAGGCGGGCTCGACGATCGCGGTGGAGAACGAAGGCGAGCCCATCCCGGCGGAGCAGCTGGCGCGGCTGTTCGACCGCTTCTACCGTGCCGACGCGTCGCGCGGCCGGCCGGCGGAGTCCAGCGGGCTGGGCCTGGCCATCGTCAAGGCCATCATGGCGTTGCATGGCGGCGAGGCCAGCGCGTCGTGCTCGCCGACCGGCCGGATCCGCTTCGAGCTGCGCTTCCCCGCGCAGAAGGCGAGCGCCTGACGGCTCCCGCCGCGGCGATCACCAGGGCGGCGATTCGCTGACGGCTTCCTCGGCCGTGGGGGCGGGCAGGGCGGCCGGTGCCGGCGCCGTGCCGGCGGCCGCGAAGTCGTGCTCGCCGCCCAGGCCTTCGATCAGCGCCGGGATCAGCCGGCCCAGCTCGCCGGTGGCCAGGGCCAGGTCGGCGTCGAAGGCTTCGTCGCCGCTGGCTTCCGCGCGGCCCTCGAAGGCCAGGTCCAGGAAGCTGATCTTCTTGACCGCGAAGCCCTCGGTCAGCGTGAAGGCGACGCGCTCGTTCCAGCTCAGCGCCAGGCGCGTCGGCATCTTGCCGCTGGTCAGGTGGGCGCGGACCTCGTCGATGTCCAGCGGGTGGCGGGCGTAGCGCACGACGGGCTTCTGCTCGTCGCTGCCCTTGAGCTCGCACTCGCGCTCGATCTGGAAGCCCTCGGGCGTCACGCCGTCCATCAGCCAGGCGGCCATCACCGCGGCGGGGCTCTCGGCGGTCTGCACCAGCTGCAGCGAGAGGCCGGGGCTGGCCTGGATCAGCAGCGTGATGACCTCGTCGGCGCGGCTGCTGGAGCCGGCGTCGACGAAGAGCAGGCGCTGCTCGGGCGCGATCCACACCTGCGTGGCCGAGGTCTTGGTGAAGGCGCGCGGCAGCAGCTCGTGGGCGGCCTGTTCCTTCAGCTCCTTCTTGGCCTTCTTGCCGGGCTTGCGGCCAGTCGTGGCCTCGATGTGCTCGGCGAGTTCGTCCACGCGCTCTTGCACGACGGAGGAGGGCAGCAGGCGCTGTTCGCGCTTGAGCTTGACGAGCCAGTGGCCGTCGACGACCTCGACGAGGGGCGCGTGCTCGATGCCGCGCGGCGGCGCCCAGCCGACGGCCAGGGGCTGGGTGGGGGCGCAGGCCAGGAAGGGTTCCTTGGCCAGCTGTTCGGCGAGCTGCTTGGCCTCGGTGGCCCAGCCTTCGCCAATGCGGTAGGTGATCAGGTTCTTGAACACGGGAAACAGGACTCCGGACAAACACAAAGCCCGCCGGCGGCGGGCTTCATCAGGGATGGCGCGATTGTCGCAGGCTCGTCGTCAGCGGCTCCCGGCCAGCCGCGCCAGCGCCTCGCCCTGCAGGCGGCGGATGGCCATGTGGCTGGCGTCCTGCGCGCCGAGCGCGTCGTAGAAGCCGCGGGCCATGGCCTTGTCCCGGACGGTGAACCACTCCATGCGCGTGCCGCCCGCGGCCAAGGCAATGCGTGCCAGCGCCGCCATCGCGCGCCCGGCCAGGCCCTGGCGGCGAAAGCGCGGGCGGATGTAGAGGGCCTGCATGTAGAGGTCGCGCGTGCCGGTGAAGGGACCCCATTTCCACGAGTGGATGCTGAAGCCCGCCACGTCGTCGCCGGCCATGACCCAGTGCGGGTGGGCGGCCGGCGTGTCGCCGAACAGATGGGTTTGCAGCGAAGCCAGCGTCGTGCGGATTTCCTTCACGCCGTCGCTCTCGCCAAGCTGCAGCAGCAGCTCGTAAAGCGCGCCGGCTTCGGCCGGCTGCACGGGGCGCAGCAGCGGGGTCATGTGGCTATCCATCAAAGGTTGGGGGCAAAGAGAAAGCCCGCCAGCGGCGGGCTTCTCGACGGCGGCGGGATTGTGTCAGGCCTGGCGGCGCCGCCAAGCCAACAGCGCGCCGGCGCCGGCCAGCCACAGCGCCCAAGTGGCAGGCTCGGGCACGGCTTCGGCGGTCAAGGCCTGCATCGTGCCGTTGAAGCTGCCCGCCGAGACAAAGCTCAGGCCGGTGACGAAGCCAGTCAGGTCGAAGGCGTTGACGCCGGCCTCGGGCTCGATGCCGCGGATCTGGAAACGGTCCACACCGGCGGCAAAGCCATGGGCCGTGAAGTCGAAGCTGGCGCCGGCGGCCAGCATGCTAGCGGTCTTCTGCCAGGTGCTGCCGCTCCAGGTCCAGACCTCGTAGAGCCCGTCGCCGACATTGCTGGCCACCTGCACGGTCTTGAAGTTGGGATCGCCCACGCCGGTGGCGTAGCTGAAGCCGGTGGCGACGACCGGGTCGATGAAGGTGACATGGTCGCTGCCCACGTCGCCGACATGGAAGTTGTAGACCGGGCCGGCCAGCAGGCCGGAGGTCGTCGGCACCGGCGTCGTTGTCGGCAGCGCGATGTTGCCGACGCCGGCGGGCAGCGTGGCGGGGTCGATGGGCGTGAAGTCGAAATACGAGGTCGAGCGCGACACCGGGCTGCCGTCGGCGCGCAGGTGGTTGAGATCGATGGCGATGGAGTAGTGCGTGCCGTAGCTCAGCAGGCCGGTCGGCACCGTGTAGCTGCTGCTGCCGAGCGCTGCGCTCTGGAAGAGCTGGTCCGACTGCAGAAAGCTGTACGGGTCGCCGTAGCGAGACTCCACGGTGGTGGGGTGGCTGTTGTCGAACACGCGCACACGCATCTGGTCGATGCTTGTGGGCGTGCTGCTCGGCAACGTCCAGGTCACGCTGGGGGTCAGGCCTGAGCCGCTCACCGTCATCGAGCTGACGAAGGGCATGGCACCGACGTCGCCCAAGCTGGGCGTCTGGTAGACGGTGTTGGGGTTGAAGTTCGCGCTGGTGGACAGGTAGAGGCGCCAGGAGCCGGTCAGCGCCGGGTCATACGGCCGCGAGGCGTAGTACTGGTGGGGCAGCCCGGTCATGTCGCGCTCGAAGAGGCGCTGCTTGAGCCAGTCGGCATCCGTCGTGAAGGAGTCGCAGGTCTTGCCCACCGGGCAGGTGCCCGAGAACCCGTAGACATAGGCGCCCGGGTTGTCGCTGGGTGGGGCGACGCCGTTGACGCCCCAGACGATGATGTCCCCGGTCGCGCGGTTGCCGCTGTTGGCGCTGTTGTTGACCCGCAGGTCGAACACGCTCGTCCCGGTCGGCGTGGCCGCCGTGGCGCTGGCTGCGGCCCAAAGCGCCAGCGTGGTGGCAAGCAAGGTCTTCATCAGCGTCTCCCAGCAGTGCTGGGCGAGCGTAGTTCAGGCGGCGGCCGCGCCCATCCTCTGAAGTGAGGAGAGGCGGACTGGGCTCAGGCGGGCGTGTCGATCACCTGGCGCAGCAGTTGCTCGAAGACTTCGACCGACTGGCCGCCCTGGATCAGGTGGCGCTGGTTGATGATGATGGCCGGCACGGCATGGATATTTTGGGCATGCGCCTCGGCTTCGGCGGCGGCCACGTCCTCGGCATAGCGGTCGCCGGCCAGCAGTTCGCGTGCTTCGGCCTCGGGCAGGCCGGCGGACGTGGCCAGGTCGAGCAGCACGGCGTGATCCGACACGTTGCGGCCTTCGGTGAAGTAGGCCTTCAGCATGGCCACCTTCAGCCCGCGCTGCACGGCGCCGCCGAAGGCCTCGTCGGCCCAGTGCAGCAGGCGGTGGGCGTCGCGCGTGTTGTAGATGCGGCTGCGCGCTCCGGCACGGAACTCGAAGCCCAGCTCGGCGCCGCGTTCGCGGATCGCCTGGCGTGTGCCGGCCAGGGCCGCCGGGCTGGCGCCGTACTTCTGGGCCAGGTGCTCCTCGATGTCCTGTCCCTCGGGCCCCATGCCGGGGTTGAGCTCGAAGGGGTGGAAGTGCAGATCCAGCGTCAGCCCGGGGATGCGCGCCGCGGCGGCTTCCAGCGAGTACAGGCCGATGGCGCACCAGGGGCAGACGATGTCGGAGATGAAGTCGATACGCATGGAGCGACATTTTCACGGTGCGGCGCCGACCCCATGGCGCACAAGGTCGGCGCGAGCGTGATGGGGTTGCAACTCGTGGCCGCGGTGCCTGTTGCCGCGGCGGGGGCGGGTTTGATAATCCCTGCGTCCCACGACTGTCGCCATGCCCGCCCTGACCCCCCGAAGAATCCATCCTTGGCAACGCGGTCTGCTCGCGGGCCTGGCCTGTGCCGGCATGGCCGGCCTTGCCCAGAGCCAGGCCGACACCGACAAACCGGTCGGCGCCGGCGGCCTGCGCGTGAGCGGCTTCGGCAGCCTTGGCGTCAGCCATGTGGAGGCACCGGCCGGCTGGGGCTACCGGCGTGAGCTGACCCAGGGAGGCAGCGATGCGAGCTGGCGCTCCGACATCGACACCCGGCTGGGCGTGCAGCTGAACTACAGCCTGGGCAGCCAATTCGAGCTGGTGGCCCAGGCGATTGCCAAGAAGCGCGGCGCCCATGCGGCCGACGGTGATGCGCTGGAATGGGCCTACGCCAGCTATCGGCCCGACGCCGACTGGACGCTGCGCGCCGGGCGGGTCAATCTCGACGTCTTCCTGATGGCCGACTACCGCAACGTCGGCTATGGCTTCCTGACGGCGCGACCGCCCGTCGAGTTCTACGCCATGCTGCCAACGGTGCTGGACGGCGCCGACGTCGCGCGCAGCTGGCAGCTGGGCGACGCCCAGTGGCGGGCCAAGCTGATGCTCGGCTCGGCGCGCATCGGCGACATCAACAGCACCAAGGCCAGCCGCGTGCGCTCCGTCATCGGCGCCATGCTGTCGCGCGAAGAGGGCGGCCTGCTGCTGCGTGCCAGCTATGCCCGTACGCGCGTCGACATCGACCGGAGCAACATCCAGCCCGTGCTGGACGGCCTGGCCCAGCTGGGCGGCCTGCCCATTCCCGTGGTGGCCGGCCAGGCGCAGATGCTGCGCCAGCGGCTGGGCGCGGACGGCGGCACGGGCACGTTCTGGGAGGTCGGCGTGCGCCACGAGCTGGCGGATTGGCAGTGGAGCGCCGAATTCGTGCGCATCTCCGCCGATCCTCTCACCATGCTGACTTCGGCCTATGCGACGCTGGGCCGCCGCATCGGCGACTGGACACCCTATGTCGGCTACGGGCAGGTGCGCGACTTGCAGGGCGTGCTGGCAACGCCGGCCTGGGAGGCGACGCTGGCGCCCGTGATCGGCCCGGCCGGCGCGGCCCAGGCGCAGATGCTGGGCAGTGCGGTGACGGCCTCGCTGAACGGTTCGCGCTTCCAGCAGTCGAACTGGTCGCTCGGCGCGCGCTGGGACTTCCATCCCCAGGCCGCGCTGAAGCTGCAGTGGGACCGGGTGCGCGTCAGCAACAACGGCTCGGGCCTGTGGACCGGCGGCAGCGGCGCGCCGTCGCACGCCGACATTGCGACCGCCGTCGTGGACTTCATTTTCTGAAGACCATGCTCGCCCGCATCACTCTCATCCTCGGGCTGCTGGCCTGTGCCCTGCCGGCGCGGGCCGATTTCTACATCGTCGTGCACGCCAGCAACCCGCAGCGCGCGCTGACGCAGAAGGAGGCTGTGGACCTCTTCATGGGCCGCAGCCGCGCCTTCGCGAACGGCGACTTCGCGCTGATCTTCGACCTGCCGCGTGACAACCCGCGCCGCGCGGCTTTCTATCAGGCCCTCACCGGCATGAACGTTGCGCAAGTCAACAGCTACTGGTCGCGGCTGATGTTCTCCGGCCAGAGCGTGCCGCCGCAGTCCCTGCCGGACGAAAGCGCCATGGCCAGCATCCTGCGGCGCAACCCGAGTGCACTGGGCTGGCTCAGCAAGGAGCCCACCGACGCGGGGTTGCGCACGGTGCTGGTCATCAAAGAGCCGGCCAAATGAAGTCCGCGCCGCCGCGGGTGCGCGGCGCCAACAGCCTCCAGCTGCGTTTCATGCTGCTGGTGTTCGCCAGCGCGGCGCTGCTGGCCGTCGTGGCGGCCACGGTCGCCTACCAGCTCGGCCAGGCGCGCGCGCTGGCGAGCAGCCGCAGCGGCGTGGAGGCGCTGGCGACGGCGGTCGAGAAGACCGTGGCCATCGGCGCGTTCGCGAACGACGCCGTGCTGCTGCAGGAGGTGGCCAGCGGCTTGGCGCGCAACGAACTGGTCGATGTCGTCGAGGTCCTCACCGCCGACGGCCGCGCGCTGACCAAGGTGCTGCGCTCCGGCGCCACCGAGCGGCTCGACGCGACGCTGCTGACGCGGCCCATCGTGTCGCCGTTCGATGCGAACGAGAGCCTGGGGCAGCTGCGCATCCGCCTGAACGATGCCAAGGTCCAGGCCGACGCCGACCGGGAGGCCTACACGCTGGCCGCGGCCATGGCGGGCCAGGCGGCGCTGCTGGCGGTCATCCTCTACCTGCTGGCCGCACGCCTGGTGTCGCGGCCCATCGTGCGTCTGGCCAGCGCGCTGCGGCGCATGACGCCGGGTTCTGGTGAACGGCTTGGCACGCCCCAGGGCCACGCGGCCGACGAGATCGGCGTGCTGATCGCCGGCGCCAACGCGCTGCTCGAATCCAACGAACGCGCGCTGCAGATCGAACGCCGGCTGCGCGCCGAGGTCGAGGCCATGGAGGCCCAGTACCGGCAGATCTTCGACTCCAGCAGCGCCGGCATCTTCGTGCTCAACGAGGAAGGGCGGCTCATCAACGGCAACCCGACGGTGTCGCGCGTCGTCGGCCTGTCCATGGCCGAGCTGCGCGGGCTCAGCGAGCACGGCTTCATCAGCCGCGTCTTCCACCGGCCCGAGCAGGTGCGGCAGATGATCGACGACGCGGCGCGCCGCGGCGAGACCGTGTCGGCCGACCTGGAGCTGGTGCAGCAGGGCGACCAGCGGCGCTGGGTGCATTGCCTGATCTCCGTGCAGCATGTGGACGGCCGCACGGTCGAGGGCGTCATCTACGACATCACCGAGCGCAAGAGCGACGAGAACGAGGTGCGCCACCGCGCCGAGCACGACGCGCTGACGCAGCTGAAGAACCGCGCCGCCGGCCAGGCGACGCTGGAGCGCTTCGCGAGCGAGGCCCAGTCCCGCGGGGCGTCGCTGAGCGTGGCCTGCATCGATCTGGACGGCTTCAAGCAGATCAACGACGCCCACGGCCATCATGCGGGCGACGAGGTGCTGGTGGCCTGCGCCGAACGCATGCGCGCGGCCGTGCGGCGCTCGTCCGACCTGGTCGCGCGCCTGGGTGGCGACGAATTCGTCATCGCGCTGCGTGACGTCGGCCCGGGCGACGCCGTGCTGGCGCAGGCCATGCAGGACCTGCTCGAAGGCCTGTCCCAGCCCATCGTGCTGTCCACGGGCGAGGCGGTCAATGTGGGTGTCAGCATCGGCGTGGCCTGCCTGCCGGTGCATGGCAGCGACCCGCAGCAGCTCACGCGCGCCGCGGACGAGGCGCTGTACCACGTCAAGCGCAACGGCAAGCAGGCCTTCGCGCTGGCCGTGCCGGGCTGACTGGCAGATCCCGCGAAGGCCGTACGGCGCCCGGGTGCATGCCGGCGTGGTTACCGTCGCAGCTTCGCCAACCCGTTCGCACGCAGGACCCCGCGCATGACCGACTCCAACGCCTACACGCCGCCCCCCGTCTGGACCTGGAACAAGGACAACGGCGGGCAGTTCGCCAGCATCAACCGCCCCGTGGCCGGCCCGACGCACGACAAGGACCTGCCCGTCGGCCGCCATCCGCTGCAGCTCTACTCGCTGGCCACGCCCAACGGCGTCAAGGTCACCGTGATGCTGGAGGAGTTGCTGGCGCTGGGCCACGCGGGCGCCGAGTACGACGCCTGGCTGATCCGCATCAATGAAGGCCAGCAGTTCGGCAGCGGCTTCGTCGCGGCCAATCCCAACTCCAAGATCCCGGCGCTGGTGGACCGCAGCGGGCCCGAGGGGAATCCACCGGTGCGGGTGTTCGAGTCGGCCGCCATCCTGATGTATCTGTCCGAGAAGTTCGGCGGCGCCTTCCTGCCGGCCGGTGGCAGCGAGCGGGCCGAGGCCCTGAGCTGGCTGTTCTGGCAGATGGGCAGCGCGCCCTTCCTGGGCGGTGGCTTCGGCCACTTCTACGCCTACGCGCCGACCAAGCAGGAGTACCCCATCGACCGCTACGCGATGGAGGTCAAGCGCCAGCTCGACGTGCTGAATCGGCTGCTGGCCGAGCGGCCCTACCTGGCCGGCGAGCAGTACACGATTGCCGACATGGCCACCTGGCCCTGGTATGGCGCGTTGGCCAAGGGGCAGCTCTACGGCGCGGGTGAATTCCTGTCGGTGCACGAGTACACCCACGTCATCCGCTGGGCCGACCAGATCGCCCAGCGCCCGGCCGTGCAGCGTGGCCGCAAGGTCAACCGCACCTGGGGCGAGCCCAGCAGCCAGCTGCACGAGCGGCACGAGGCCAGCGACTTCGACACCCGAACTCAGGACAAACTGGCGCCTTCCGTTTGAGGAGCCGCCGATGATCACCCTCTACGACTGCGCCACCGCGCCCAGCCCGCGCCGTGCACGCATCCTGCTGGCCGAGAAGGGCGTGCCGCACGAGACCGTGCAGGTGGATCTGCGCACGGGTGAGCAGATGGGCGAGGCGTATCGGCGCATCAACCCGCAGTGCACGGTGCCCGCCCTGCAGACGGAAGAGGGCGCCGTGCTGACCGACAACGCGGCCATCGCCGCCTACCTGGAGGCGCGCTACCCCGAGCCGCCGCTGCTGGGCCGAACACCGCTGGACAAGGCCGAAATTGCGAGCTGGCAGTGGCGGGTCGAGTTCGAGGGCCTGCTCGCGATTGCCGAGGCTTTTCGCAACAGCAGCCCGGCGATGGCCAACCGGGCGCTGACCGGTCCGGTCGACTACGCGCAGATTCCCGAGCTGGCGCAGCGCGGGCTGGCGCGCGTGCAGGCCTTCTTCGCCACACTGAACGCGCATCTGGCCGGGCGGGACTTCATCGCCGCCGGGCAGTTCAGCGTTGCCGACGTCACGGCCGTCGTGGCGGTGGACTTTGCGCGTGTCGTCAAGGTCAAGCCGGGTGACGAGCACCCGCATCTGCGCCGCTGGCGCGAGGCGATGCAGGCGCGGGGCACGATGGCTTGATTGCCTGAGGCGCGTCCTCCGCCTGGCTCGAGAGCAGCCGATCCTGTGGGCATGCAGACCATGCCGCCCAGGGTTCGTTTGGTCGGGTGCCGGTGGCCGCGTGTTGCGCTGCTGGCCACACTGGCTGGCTCCAACCAACCCTTCAGGAACATGACGAATAACAGAATCTGGCCGCTGGCCTTGACCCTTTGTGCCGCTCTCGCCGGCAGCGCCGTCCCGTTGAGTGCTGCCGCTGCCGATGCGCCGGCCCCCACTGCCCAGGCCGTGGGTCTGGATGCCTTGCTCAAGGACAGCCTGGCCAGCGCTCAGCTGCCTGCCATGGGCGCCGTGGTGATCCGCCAAGGCCGGGTCACGCAGCAGGCCGCGCTGGGCTTGCGTGCCCAAGGCGGTGCAGACCTCGTCCAACCGGGTGACGTCTGGCACCTGGGCTCCAACGGCAAGGCGATGACTGCCACGGTGGTGGCGCGCCTGGTCGAGCGGGGCCTGCTGTCCTGGGATACGCCGCTCAGCCGCCTGCTGCCCGAGCTGGCTGACGACATGCAGTCGGCCTACCGGGACGTGAACTTGCGCGATCTGTTGACGCATCAGTCCGGCCTGCAAGCCGACATCGACGAGTCCTGGGCCGCGGTCTTCCACCAGGACAAGCGGCCATTGCACGAACAGCGAATGGCCTATGCGCGGCTCGCGCTGGCGCAGGCCCCGGCCTTTGCGCGCGGGACCGCCGATGGCTATTCCAACAACGGCTTTGTGATCGCCGGTCTGATCGCCGAGCGCGCGAGTGGGCTGCCTTTCGAGGCGCTCATGCAACGAGAATTGTTCGACCCCCTGGGCCTGAGCAGCGCAGGTTTCGGCGCCACGCATCGCGGCCAGCCGCTGGGGCACAAGGCGGGCAAGCCCGTCGAGGGCATGGCGGGCGACAACCCGGCCGTCATCGCACCCGCAGGCGGCATCTACATGTCGCTGGACGACTGGGCGCGCTTCGCCGTCGATCAGATGGCCGGTGAACAGGGCCGAGGCAAGCTGCTCAAGCCCGAGAGCTACCGCCTGTTGCACGACGTGGCGCGCGCTGGCGGCAAGTTCTCGCCGGGTTGGCGCGTGCAGGGCAGCATGGCCGGCGTCACCGCCCGCCACCTGGCCCACACGGGCAGCAATGAGGCCTGGTTCGCACTCATCGTGCTCAAGCCCGACAGCGAGGACGCCGTGCTGGTTGCCAGCAATGCCAGCGAGGACGTGAAGGCCGACAAGGCCGTGCGTGAGGTGGCCGTTCGCCTGCTGAAAGCCATGGCGCCCTGAGGGCCCGGGCCGGGTTGTCTCAGTCGTCGAACTCGACCGGCGGCAGCGTCAGCTCGGCCTCACCCAGGGCCACGAGCTTGGGCGGCGCGGGTCAGCCCAGCTTGCGATCGCTGGGCCGCGCCAGGTAGAACCACTCCGTGCCGGGCAGCGACTTCACGTTCGGGAAGACGATGCGCCCTTCGCTGGGCGCCAGCACGGCCTCGCCGCTGGCGCGGGTGCCGATCTTCTGCCCGGCCGCGATGGCGTCGAAGCTCGCCCATTCGCGCTCGAAACTGTCGCGCATGTCCTCGCGGTCGATGACGTCGTAGAGCTGCAGCAGCTCGGGCGGTTGCGCGGGACGGCGCGGCTCGACGGCGCTTTCGTCCAGCATGCCCAGGAACACCAGTGAACGCAGAATGGCCAGGCGCGCGACCTCGGGGCCGTTCGGATCCAGATGCTGGCCGCATTCCAGTGTGATGGCCCAGCCGCCGGTGGAGCGCATGTATTCGGTCGTGCCGACGCCGTAGTGCGGGTCGGAGATCAGTGCGGCGCGGCGCGAGCCGTCGTGCTCGCGTTGCTGGCGGCGTTGCAGGCCGAGCGCGTAGGTCGACAGCCAACCCTCGACGATGCGGCCCACGCCCAGAACCGCGGCCAGCGCCGACTCGGTGGCTTCCTGCGTGAAGGGCTCCAGCTCACCCGTGTTGTTGCGCGGGCCGATCATCGCGAAGGCCGGGCCTTGGCCCTGGAAGCTGTGCAGGTCGAGGATGCCGTCGTGCTGGGCGATCAGCGCGCAGAGCTGGCGCGCGACGCGGTCCTCGAAGTCGTGCGCGATGACGGGCGGGCGCAGGTTGCGATTCAGGTTGCGGTCGCCCTCGCGGCGGTTCAGCTGATGGGCCAGCGGGTTGACGATGGGCACGAAGGTCAGCGTGCCGCGCTTGAGCGTCAGCTCGCCAGCGTCGAGCTGGCGAATGATCTCGGCCATGGCCTTGGTGCCGTGCACTTCGTTGCCATGCACCGCACCGGTCACGAGGAAGCGCGGACCGGGCTGCAGGCCGGCGAACTGGTGGACACGGATGTGGGTGGGCTGGCTGGACATGGGATTCAGGGCTTGAGCAGGGCGGAAGACAGGGCCTGGTCGGCAGGGAAGACGCGGCGCGGCAGCTCGGCCGTCGGCTGGCCGGCGCGATAGGCGACGAGGCGGTAGCAGGTGGCAAAGGCGAAGTCGGGCGCGGCCTCGCCGGCGCCCCGCACCAGCTCGCCGCCGCGACGCACGGCGTCGGCCAGGAAGGCCGGGAGGCGCAGGTGGTAGGGGTTGCGCTCGATCTCGCCGGTATGGCGCTCCAGCGCGGCGATGAGGCGGGCTGTGTCGGCGATGCTGGTCTGCACGAGGGCGTTGGGCGCCGATTGCGTGGACCAGAACTCGGTGTGGGCCAGCACGGTGTCCAGCCTGGCTGCGGCCAACGCCTCGACGACGAGACGGTAGACACCGCGGTGGCTGGGGTTGTCGTCCAGCGCATGGGGCGCGAACACGAGGGCAGGGCGGTGCCTGGCCAGCAGCGACCCGATGCTGTCGACATGGGCCTGCCACAGCCGGGGCAGGCGCTCGGCCGTGTCGGCGCGCACGTCGGACAGGCCTTCGGCGCCGACGCGGATGCAGTCGAAGCCCAGCACGGCGCAGGCATCCTGAAGCTCGACCCAGCGCGACTCGCGGCGCTCGGGGTTGCTGCCCAGCGTGACGGCGACATTGCTGATGCGCCAGCCGGCCTCCTGCTGCAGCCGCAGCGGCAGCGCGCCGACGATGCATTCGTCGTCGGGATGGGGCGCGAAGATCAGCCCGTGGCCGGGCTGGGCCTCGCGGCCGGGCGCGACTTCGCGGTCAGGCGGGTCGCCCAGCAGCGCGGCAAAGCGGGAAAGGTGCTCGCGCCAGCGCGCGAGATCGGCATCCAGGGACATCCCGTGATCCTACCGAGCCGATGCCCGTGCCGGCCATGTCGCCAGCAGCACACCCAATAAGGCCAGGCCATAGGCCAGGGCTTGAATGCCGGACAGGAGCTCGCCGAGCAGCAGGCCGACGAGGGCCGTGCTGATGGGCAGGAAGACCATGAAGACGCCGGCCTGGGCCGCGGGCAGGCCGCGCAGACCGGCCATCCACAGCCAGACGGTGATGACGCTGGCCGTGGCCGCGTAGTAGCCGAGCAGCGCCCAGTCGAGCACGCGGGGCGCAGCGAAGTCGAAGCTCAAGGCCTGCCAGATCGCCAGCGGCGACACCAGCACCAGGCCCCAGAGGTTGATCAGCGCACTGATGCGCTTCGGCCCGAGATCGGCCGTCAGCCGCTTGCCGATGACGACATAGCAGCCCTCGCAGAACACGGCCGCGAGCAGCAGCAGGGCGCCGAGCGGCGTGGTCTCGGCACCGCCCTGCTTGCCGGAGGCCACGAGCGCGATGCCGCCCACCGCGCAGGCGATGCCGGCCAGCACGCGACCGCCCAGGCGCTCGCGCAGGAAAGCCCAGCTCAGCAGTGCGACGGCGGCCGGGATGCCGGCCAGGATGACACCGGCGACGACGGCCGAGCTCTGCCGCAGCCCGAACAGCATGCAGATCGAGAACAGGAAGTTGCCGAGGAAGGATTCGAGGAAGAGCAGGCCACGCGAGCGCGCGTCCAGCGGCGCTTCATGCGTGGGCTTCTTCAGCCAGGGCAGCATCAGCACGGCCGCGAAGCCGAAGCGCAGGCCGGCGAGCAGGAAGACCGGGAAGGCCGCGACCAGCAGCTTGGACAGGCCGACATAGCTGCCGACAAGGCTGGTGCTGGCGGCCAGCAAGGCGTAGGCGCGCCAGGGGATCGGATGCATTTGTTCTCCTGTCGGGCCGAGCGCTGGGCCGCTCCCAAGCCGGCCCGCCTTGGCGATGTGCTTGCCGGTCGATCCGGCTAGCATCGCCGTCCCCCCGGGGGACCGACTGGGCTTGCCGGCGTGCAGCCGGCGCAAGACCGGGCGAGGGGCTAATCGATCACCAGCGCGATGAACTGCGTGAACTGGGCCGGGTTGAAGTTGTTGTCGGAAACCAGGATCAACGTGCGCTTGCCGTCGACCACGGGCCCGAAGCTGATGCCCTCGATGTTGTCCAGCGCGAGCACGCTGCCGTCGTCGTTCTTCAGCGAGGACAGGTCCAGCAGCATCGTGCGCTTGACGGGCGTGACATCGCGGCCCTTGATGCTGGGCCAGCCGGCCACGTCCGTCGCGCCGCGGGTATCGATGCGGTAGAGCTTGATGGTGTTGCCGGTGGGTTGCTGCGTCTGGGCCGCGCGGCCCGGCGTCTGTGCGCCGACGGCGAAGGCGCGCTCGATGACGATGAACTCGTGGACCGACAGAGCCAGCATGTCAGGCACGCCGTTCGTCGCGAAGTCGCCCTGGCGGGCCGGCGGGAAGGGTACCGGGCCGACTTCGTAGACGTACTCCGCACCCGCTTTGCTCGTTTCGAGGTCGAAGGACAGCAAGCGTGCGCGGCTGCCGCGGCCCACCGCCGTGGGCAGGCCGTCCTGGGTCAGGCCGTTTTCGCTCATGGTCCACACGGTCTTGCCGTCGGGCGTGATGGCGATGCTCTCGAAGGCGAGGTTGTTGTAGACGCCCATGTCGCCCGCCGCCAGGCCACCGGCGCTGCCCGTGGGGTTGTAGTAGTTCGGTACGGGGAACTCGCCGGCCGGCTTGCCGTCCGGGTGCATGCGGCGCACGGTGGGGTTCTGCATGGCGCCGGCGACGCGCTGGCCCTCGTTGCTCCAGTAGATGAGGTTGCGCTTGGCGTCCAGGCGCAGGCTCTCGGGGTCGACCATGTTGCGGCCGAAGGGCTGGCCGTCGAGGTCGAGGATGGTGGTCATGTTGACCCAGCTCACGCCGGCCTCGCCGGGGTCGGCGCTGCGGCGGAACTTGCTCAGGTCCAGCGCCAGCTCATAGAAGCGCGCCGGCCCGCGGTCGCTGCGGTCATCGCTGATGGCGAGATAGCGGCCGGTGGCGGGCACGTAGTCGATGCTCGACAGGCCGCCGACGGGCAGGCCACGAAAGCTCGTGCCGGTGGGCACGATCTGCTGGCCGAGGTAGTTGATGGTTTGCGCGTGGGCGGACCCTGCCAGCAGCAGGGCGAGTAGCCATTTCATCGGGGAAGCTCCAGGGGCGTGCCGCGGCGCCGACCGCGGCGGCCGGCGGGCGCGGATTATGCGGCGCGGCGCAGGGCGGCCCTGAGCGTGTCGATGATGCGGGCTATGTGGCCGCTCTCGATGATCAGCGGCGGCGACAACGCGATGGTGTCGCCCGTCGTGCGGATCAAGAGGCCCTTGTCCCAGCAGTCCAGGAAGATGTTGAAGGCGCGCTTGGCCGGCTCGCCCGGCAGCGGCTTCAGTTCGATGCCGCCGACCAGGCCGATGTTGCGCACGTCGATGACATTGGGCTCGTCGCGCAGCGAGTGCAGCGCCTTGGCGAACTCGTCCTGCATGCGCGCCGCGCGCGTCAGCAGGTCGTCGTCGGCGTAGGTGTCCAGCGTTGCGATGCCGGCCGCGCAGGCCAGCGGATGCGCCGAGTAGGTGTAGCCGTGGAAGAACTCGATCAGGTGCTCGGGCCCGGTCATGAAGGCGTCGTGGATCTTCTGCTGCGCGAACACCGCGCCCATGGGCACGCAGCCGTTGGTGATGCCCTTGGCCACGGTCATCAGGTCCGGCGTGACGCCGAAGGTCTGCGCGCCGAAGGGGTTGCCGGTGCGGCCGAAGCCGGTGATGACCTCGTCGAAGATCAGCAGGATGCCGTGCTTGTCGCAGATCTCGCGCAGGCGCTGCAGATAGCCCTGGGGCGGGATCAGCACGCCGGTGGAGCCGGCCACGGGCTCGACGATGACGGCGGCGATCGTCGACGCGTCGTGCAGCGCGACCAGGCGCTCCAGGTCGTCGGCGAACTCGGCGCCATGCTCGGGAACGCCGACCGAGAAGGCGTTGCGCGCCGGGTCGTGCGTGTGGCGGATGTGGTCCACGCCGGCCAGCAGGCTGCCGAACATCTTGCGGTTGGCGACCATGCCGCCGACCGAGATGCCGCCGAAGTTGACGCCGTGGTAGCCGCGCTCGCGGCCGATGAGCCGGGTGCGGGCGCCTTCGCCGCGCACGCGGTGGTAGGCGATGGCCATCTTCAGCGCCGTCTCGACGGACTCGGAGCCGGAGTTGGTGAAGAACACGCGGTTCATGCCCGCGGGTGCGATCTTGGCCAGGCGGTCGGCCAGTTCGAAGGCCTTGGGATGGGCCATCTGGAAGGGCGGCGCGAAGTCCAGCTCCGCGGCCTGATCCTGGATCGCCTTGACGATCTTGCTGCGGTTGTGGCCCGCGTTGACGCACCACAGGCCGGCGATGCCATCCAGCACCTCGCGGCCCTTGTCATCGCGGAAGAACATGCCGTCCGCACCCGTCAGCAGGCGCGGTGCCTGCTTGAACTGGCGGTTGGCCGTGAACGGCATCCAGTAGGCGTCGAGATTGGAAACGTCAGCGCTCATGCGGGGCTCCTGGTCAGGGTTGCCAAAGTCTATGGGCTAATTTGACGGGTTGGTCAGAATTTGGCTGCGCGTCAGGGTTCCCACCAGGGGCAGCAGCTGCACGAGCAGGATGCAGGCGAGCATCAGCCCGCAGCCAATCAAGCCCGCCGTGTTGAGCCGCTCGCCGAGCAGCACGTAGCCGAAGGCGGCGGCAAACAGCGTCTCGGCGGACAGGATGATGGCCGCATCCGCCGCATGGGCGTAGCGCTGCGCGACGACCTGGGCCGTGAAGGCGATGCCCACCGACACGACGCCGGTGTAGGCGATGGGCCAGGCGGCGGCTTCGATGCCGGCCCAGCGCACCGGCTCCATGGCGAAGGCCGCGATGAGCGACAGCAGGCCGCAGACGGCGAACTGGCCGCTGGCCACCAGGAAGGGCGCGCCCATGCGGTCCGCCCAGCGGCCGACCATCAGAACATGCACCGCCCAGGGGATGGCCGAGCCTGCGACCCAGAGGTCGCCGAGGCCGACATTCAGTTCATGTGCGCCCGACAGCAGGAAGGCGCCGACCAGGCAGCCGACGGCCGCGGGCCACACTGACCAGTGCGCCACCTGGCGCAGCAGCAGCCAGCCCAGCACGGGCACCAGCGGCACGTAGACGGCGGTCAGGAAACCGGCGTTGGTGACGCTGGTGAACTGGATGCCGATCTGCTGCATGACGGCGCCCAGCGTCATCAGCAGGCCCAGGCCGACGATGTGCCCGCGGTCCAGGCGCGTCAGCGGCCGGCCTGCGCGGCCCAGCCGGCGCCACTCCAGCACGGCCAGCGGCAGCACGACGAGAGAGCCGATCAGGAAGCGCACGCCGGTGAACAGCAGCGGGCCGACGTCGGCCATGCCGCGGCTTTGCGCGACGAAGGCCGAGCCCCAGATCAGCGCGACGAGGGTGAGCAGCAAATTGGCCTGCAGGCGGGTCATGGGTTTGTCAGTGCGGCCAGCTCGGCCTCGTCGAAGCCGGCCGCGCGGCGGGCTTCGAGGTTGAAAGGCGCGCGCAGCTTGGGTGCCTGGTGGCGTTCGGCCAGCTCGGCGTAGGTGGTGATGGGATCCAGCCCGCGCCGTTCGCACAGGAAGCGGTACCAGCGGTTGCCGGCCAGCACATGGCCGATCTCGTCGTGCAGGATGACGTCCAGGATCTCGCCGGCCTTCCTGTCGCCCGCACCGACCAGCTTGCGCTTGACGGCCGGCGACGCGTCCAGCCCGCGCGCTTCCAGCGTGCGTGGCACCAGCGCAATGCGGGCCAGCAGGTCGTGCTTCGTCCGCTCGGCCATGTCCCAAAGCGCGTTGTGGGCGTCGAAGTCGCCGTAGTCGAAGCCCAGGCTCAAGAGATGCTCACGCAGCAGCGTGAAGTGCTTGGCCTCCTCCTGCGCGATGCGCAGCCAGTCGCGGTAGAAGGCCTCGGGCATGCCTGGGAAGCGCCAGCAGATGTCCAGCGCCAGGTCGATGGCGTTCAGCTCGATGTGGGCGATGGCGTGCACGAGCGCGGAGATGCCTGCGGGCGTGCGCATCGATGGCGGTTTCAGCTGGATGTGCTCGACGAGGCGCGGGCGTTCGGGGCGGCCGGGGATGCCTGCCGGTTCGGCGATGACGGCTCCGGCATCCACGGCCAGAGCGGCGTCCAGCGCCAGCGTGGCGGCGGCCTTGGCGGGCGCATCGGCGATCAGGAGAGGGACGAGCGTGGCCAGGCGGAGTTCGGACATCGGCGCAATTTTAGAATCGCCCGTTTTGACGGGAGGCCCGCGATGGCGATCTACCAGCTCGACGAGCACATTCCCGACGTGGCCGACTCGGCCTGGGTGGCGGACAGCGCCGAGGTCGTCGGCCGCGTGACGCTGGGCGAAGGCGTCAGCATCTGGTTCAACGCCGTGCTGCGCGGCGATAGCGACACGCTGACGATCGGCTCCGGCAGCAACATCCAGGACGGCTCGGTGCTGCATGCCGACCACGGCTTCCCGCTCGTCATCGGCCAGAACGTGACGGTGGGCCACCAGGTCATGCTGCACGGCTGCACCGTGGGTGACGAAAGCCTCATCGGCATCGGGGCGGTGGTCTTGAATGGCGCACGTATCGGCCGCAACTGCGTCGTCGGCGCCGGCGCCCTCGTCACCGAGGGCAAGGAATTCCCCGACGGCAGCCTCATCGTCGGCGCGCCGGCCAAGGTCGTGCGCGAGCTGACCGAGGCGCAGATTGCCGGGCTCAAGGCCAGCGCCGCCCATTACGTCAACAACGGCCGCCGGTATGCGGCCGGCCTGAAAAGAATTCGATGAGTGAACTTCACAAGTTTCTGTTCGATGGCCTGCCCGTGCGCGGCATGCTGGTGCGCCTGACCGACGCCTGGCGCGAGGTGCTGAGCCGCCGCGAGCCCGGCCACGAATACCCGCCCGAGCTGCGCGACCTGCTCGGCGAGATGAGCGCCGCGGCCGTGCTGATGCAGGCGAACATCAAGTTCAACGGCGCGCTGGTGCTGCAGGTCTTTGGCGATGGCCCGGTCAAGCTGGCGGTGGCCGAGGCGCAGCCGGACCTGAGCTTTCGCGCCACGGCCAAATGCGTGGGCGAGGTGCCGGCCGGCGCGCGGCTGGAAGCCATGCTCAACGTGCACGGCCAGGGCCGCTGCGCGATCACGCTGGACCCGAAGGACAAGCTGCCCGGCCAGCAGCCTTACCAGGGCGTCGTGCCGCTTTACGGTGACCGTCGCGAGCCGCTGCAGAAGATGAGCGAGGTGCTGGAGCACTACATGCTGCAGTCCGAGCAGCTCGACACCAAGCTCGTGCTGGCCGCCAACGGCGACATCGCCGCGGGCCTGCTGATCCAGCGCTTGCCGGTCGAGGGCGAGGGCAACCTGGAAGGGCGCAGGAATGAAGACGACATCGGCCTGTCCGATGCCTTCAACCGCATCTCCATCCTGGCGGCCACGCTGACCGCCGAGGAACTGCTGACGCTGGATGCCGACACCATCCTGCGCCGCCTGTTCTGGGAGGAGACGGTGACCCGCTTCGAACCGCAGGCACCGCGCTTCGCCTGCACCTGCTCGCGCGAGCGCGTCGCGCAGATGCTGCGCGGCCTGGGCCGCGAGGAGGCCGACAGCGTGCTGGCCGAGCGCGGCGACATCGAGATCGGCTGCGACTTCTGCGGCCGGCATTACCGCTTCGATGCCGTGGACGTCGGGGCACTATTCACCACCGGCAACAACCAGCCGGGCGGTTCTCCCTCGACGCTGCAGTAGTCGCGGCGCAACGAGGCATCCTGACTTGTGAGGATAGGCGCCGGCCTAGTGATTGACGGCGCCATGCCGAGCTGAGACTGTGTCCTCCTGGCCCGTTCGGGCAAGGGCAGGAGGATCCGGTGGCTGACTCCAAGGGCGGCGTGTTCGGCAGCTTTCCGTGGGCGAGCGTGGCCGTGCTGATGGCCTTCGTCGCCAGTACGCAGCTGGTGCCGCATGCCTTCGACGCACTGCGCCCGGCCGAGAAGGCGCGCGCGCAGGCGCCCCTGGACCCTGATCTCGAGATCAACGCCCGGCTCTGGGAAGACCCCTTTGCTGCGCTGCGCCGCTATGAGCTGGAGCGCTCCGAGCGCTGCGAACGCCAGCGCAAGGCATCGCAGGCGGTGGATGGCGACTGCGGCAAGGACATGCCCAGGCTGCGCGACCCGCACAACCTGCTGGCCCGCCTGGACGCCGACCAGAACAAGCGGATCGACGACACGCTGATCGTGATGGCCCTGATGCCGGGGGCCGACTTCGTGGGGGCCGAGGAGGCGCGGCGGCGCATCCGCTACGCAACGCTGGCCGGCCTGCTGGCGCAGGACTATGTGCCCGACAACGCCGAGCGCCTGAGCCTGCTGGAGTTCAAGCTGCTGGAGGGCAACGCCGACGCTGGCAGCGCGGGTTACATGGTGCCCTACGAGCTGCTGTCGCTGCGCCGCGCCAACAACGAGGAGCCGCCGTCGCGCTACGCGCAGATCGCGCTGCTGTGGGTGGACGAGACGGCGCTGCCGCTGCGCAAGCTGGATGCCGTGGCCCGTTTGACCGAGCAGCTGATGGGCAGGGACGCACGCGACCGTGCGCAGCTGCGCTTCAAGCTGGACGGGCAAGAGACGCTGCCCAGGCTGGCCGTCATTGGCCCGTCTTCCACCGACGCGCTGCGCACCGCGCTGCGCGACCTGCGTTGCGCGGCCGATCTGAACAACACGGCGGGCATCGCCCGCAGCGACGTCGCGCACAGCGACGCCGTGCGCTGCGCGCGCCGCGGCGAGGACGTCACGCTGGGGCTGCCAGGCGACGTGCTGGCCGGCTACCGCCTGCTGGCCAAGGCCGAGTTCTACAACCCGTCCTCCACGGCGCCCGAGCGCATGCTGCCCGAGCTGCAGGACTACACGCGCACCGTCACCGGCCTGGACGATGGCCTCGATGCCTTC
>JAEKLF010000258.1 GCA_019509985.1 Burkholderiales bacterium
AGCCGCATGTACCGCAGCGGCGATCTCGCGCGTTGGCGTGCCGACGGCACGCTGGACTTCCTCGGCCGCAATGACCACCAGGTCAAGATCCGGGGCTTTCGCATTGAGCTCGGCGAGATCGAGGCCGCCCTGCAGGCCTGCCCCGGCGTGCGCGAGGCCGTCGTGCTGGCGCGCCAGGACGGCGCGCACCAGCGTCTGGTGGCCTACCTCGTGGCCGACGGGTCTGCTCCTGAATCGCTGTCTGCCGACTCACTCTCACCCGAGGCGCTGCGCGCGCAGCTGTCCACCCGGCTGCCCGAGTACATGCTGCCGGCCGCCTATGTGCGACTGCCCGCCTTGCCCCTGACCCCCAATGGCAAGCTCGACCGCCAGGCCCTGCCTGAGGCCGATGCCTCGGCGCTGAGTACCAGCGCCTACGAGCCTCCGCAAGGCCCGGTGGAGGAGACACTGGCCGCGCTGTGGTGTGAGCTGCTGGGCCTGGCCCAGGTCGGCCGCCACGATGACTTCTTCGCCCTCGGCGGGCACTCGCTGCTGGCCGTGCAGCTGGCCTCGCGGGTGCGCTCCTCGCTCGGGCTGGAGGTGGCGCTGGCTGATCTGTTCGCCCACCCGCGCCTGGCCGACTTCGCCCTGGCCCTGGCCCACGCCTCGGCCAGCACGCTGCCGGCCATCGTGCCCGTCGCGCGTGATCTGCCGCTGCCGCTGTCCTTCGCCCAGCAGCGGCTGTGGTTCCTGGCCCAGCTCGATGCACGCGCCAGCGCCGCTTACCTCATACCCACGGGCGTGCGCCTGACCGGTTCGCTGGACGAGTTGGCGCTGCGCCTGGCGCTGGACCGCATCGTCGCGCGCCACGAAATACTGCGCACCAGCCTGGTCCAGCAGCCTGATGGCCGTGTCGTCCAACTCATCGCCGCCGCCGACGTCGGCCTGCCGCTGCGGGTGCTGGACCTGTCCGCGCTGCCCGACCCCCAGGCCCAGGCACAGCGCCGGGCCGAAGACGAGTTCCGCACCCCCTTCGACCTCGCCCAGGCCCCGCTGATCCGCGTCGTGCTGGTCAGGCTCGCCGCGCACGACCACATCATGCTGCTCACCATGCACCACATCGTCAGCGACGGCTGGTCCATGAGCGTGCTGGTCAACGAGTTCAGCGCGCTGTACGCCGCCTTCAGCACCGGCCTGCCCGACCCGCTGCCGGCGCTACCCATCCAGTACGCCGACTTCGCCGCCTGGCAGCACCGCTGGATCTCCGGCGCCTTGCTGCAGCGCCAGCTCGAGTTCTGGCGCGCCCATCTGCACGGCGCGCCGGCCTTGCTGGAGCTGCCCACCGACCGGCCTCGTCCTCCCGTGCAGGACTATGCCGGCGCCGCGCTGGACTTCGCCCTCTCGCCCGCCCTCAGCGCCCAGATCAAGGCGCTCGCCCAGCGCCACGGCTGCACGCTGTTCATGACGATGCTGGCCGCCTGGGCCACGCTGCTGGCGCGTCTGGCCGGCCAGTCCGAGGTGGTCATCGGCTCGCCCACCGCCAACCGCCATCGCGCCGAACTCGAGCCGCTGATCGGCTTCTTCGTCAACACCCAGGCGCTGCGCATCGACTTGTCCGATCGCCCCAGCGTCGCTCAGCTGCTGGCCCAGGTGCGCGCCACCGCGCTGGCCGCCCAGGACCACCAGGACCTTCCTTTCGAGCAGATCATCGAGGCGCTGAATCCGCCGCGCAGCCTGGCCCACCATCCATTGCTGCAGGTCATGCTGACCTGGCAGAACGCCCCTGAAGGCGAGCTCGCGCTGCCGGGCCTGCAGTTGCTGCCGGCTCCCGCCGGCGGCGCCGTCAGCGCCAAGTTCGACCTGGACTTGTCGCTGCACGAGCAGAGTGAGCGCATCGCCGGCTCGTTCCAATACGCCTGCGCGCTGTTCGAGCACGTCAGCATCGAGCGCCATGCGGCCCAGTTCGTCACGCTGCTGCAGGGCATGGTCGAGGACGACTCGGCTTGCGTGCTGCGGCTGCCGCTGCTGCCCGAGACCGAGCAGGCCCAGTTGCTGGCCTTCAACGCCACCGAGACGGCCTTCAATGCCGAGCTGTGCATCCACCAGCTCTTCGAGCAGCAGGTCCGCCTGCGGCCCGAGGCCACCGCGCTGGTCTTCGAGCAGGAGTGCCTGAGCTACGCCGAACTCAACGTCCGCGCCAATCAGCTCGCCCATCACCTCGTCGCCCTGGGCGTGGGGCTGGACGCGCGCGTGGCGATCTGCCTGCCGCGCAGCACGGAGATGGTGGTCGCCTTGCTGGCCACGCTCAAGGCTGGCGCTGCCTATGTACCGCTCGATCCGGCCTACCCGGCCCAGCGCCTGGCCTTCATGCTCGAGGACTGCCACCCCACGGTGCTGCTTTCGCGCTCGGACTGCGCCCAGGCGCTGCCCGCGTCTGCGGGCGTGCCGCTGCTGTGGCTCGATGCCCCCCACCCCGCCTGGCTGCTCGCCCCTCAAGACGATCCGCTCATGCCCGCGCTCACGCCCGAGCACCTGGCCTACGTCATCTACACCTCTGGCTCCACCGGAGCGCCCAAGG
>JAEKLF010000036.1:0-3505 GCA_019509985.1 Burkholderiales bacterium
AAGAGCGCAGGGAGTCGTACCTCTGCCTGCTCGGGATCGGCTGCAAGTTCTTGGGCACCGATAAAGATGGCGGTCTGCTTGACCATGACACTGATTCCATTCCTGAAACGTGGGCGGTAGATGTACTCACGGGGGTCGAAGTGCGCCCGCGCCAGTCACGCACTTCGGAGAGGCTTGCTCAGCGCGCAGGGCTATCGGGACGACTGGTGCAACGGAACCAAGTGCGATTCGATGAACGCTCGCACGTCTTTCAAGCGATAACGAACGCTTCGGCCGTACTTCACGTAGGGCAGGTCGTAGCGCTTGGTGCAGCGCCAGACGGCCAACGTTTTAGGATTCCGAAGGCCGAGCAGCTCAGCCGTCTTAGACTCCGTCAGCAGTTCCAGGTCTTCGTGCGAATTCATGCGGGTAGCCGGTTGATCTCGATGCATTCACTGTAGACATCAGATAACCGTAAACACGCGTTTTCGTACAATCGAAAAAGAACGTTCCGGCGCTGACGATCCTCGCTCTGAGCGAAGTTTTTCGTTGCTTGTGCTTGCTGCCGACGCTCGCTACGCTAAAAAAGCGCGGCAGCCACTTGCCGTGCCACCAGCGCACACGGCCCAGCGCCAACCTGACCCGGCAGCCTCCGGGGCAAACCTCAACCAATGCAGCGAGCCCTGAGCTTCGGCCAGGCTGGCACCGCCGTGCGCGCTTCTTCGTCAACCGACTCAAGGAGCAACTCTCATGGCCACCGCCCCCGACTTCAAGCCCCTGTTCAACCGCGTTCAGCAGAGTGACCGCCACGATGACGCATTCGCCGTGATCGCGATGCTGGGCAACACAACCCTCGAAAACATCCGCCAACAGGCCGAGGTGTTCGGCCTGCCCCAAGTCGGCCCCTACTACCCGTACATCGACAGCGACATGATCGCCAAGCTGCTGACCAGCCGCGGGCTTGTCGGCACCGTATGGAAGGAAGCAAAGACTGGATTCCAGTCCGTCTCCGAGGTCGCCATTGCGATGGTGGACTACGACGCCGACTTCGCCGAAGCGGGCCGCTATATCCTTTTCCACAGACTGCCCGAGGACCATCCCGGGACTGTCAGGCAATACGTGGTTGACCCCTATCCGCACGTTGACACCAAGCTCCACGTTCGCACCGACCTGACTGGACTCGTGCCCGCCTGGTACATCGGCGTCCATCCAGCACCCGCCACCAAGTCCAAGGGCAAGTAAGCCATGCGGCCGCAAGCGATCTACGACGAGCTGCGCGGCCAGCGGCTCACCGCAATCCTGATGCACGACCCGTGGGACGAGGCAGCATCACCGGGCAGGCTGCCAAACCGCAGTCTGCTCGTCGGTGCGCTCGCGCTGCTCTTCAAGCGGCACACCCTGCTGCTCACCTCGCCGCTGCGGTACCTGCGCAGCCAGGAGGGCACGCAGTACGGGTTTGCTGACGGCAGCTCGGCGACAGCGGGGATGAGAGTGCTGCTGTGCGAATCCGAACAAGCGGAAGCACTGGTTTCCTGGCGTCTTGGCCTGCCGTCCCTCGATGCGTGGTGGGGCTCGCAGGCAGACGCCATGCCCGTGATCGGCCAAACGCTGCGCGCGGAACTGGAGCTGCGCACAGCCTAGCCCGACCAACCGGGCACTTTCCACTTGGACTTCGGCGACGGTTTGCTCTACCGGCTGGAATATCGGCCAGACCTTGACGGCGCGATTGAGTTCGTCCCTGAAGGCGCGCGCAGCGAGCCAGGCGTGATCGAGGTCAGCAAGCCCAAGGGGCCGTTCGGTTGGCTGCACGCACGCAACATCGCTGGCTTCGTTTTGGACGACCGGCGCTGGCGCAACGCGGAGCAGTGGCCCATCGAAGTTCGACGGCAGTACCGGGATGCCGACCCCAAGGGAGAGTCCGTGCGGCAACTGCTTCAGCGGGCTTGGCTCGCCTTCTTCCGCCAGAACCCCAACATGCGCCGCCGGCTGCTCGCGCTGAGCATCCCGGTGCGCGTTGCGGGCTTGCCGGAGGGCTTTGTCGAGTCCGTGCAGGCCGAGTTGCGTGCCGAAGCTACCGCTGAGGCTACGGCGCTTCGGGCTCACGCAGCCGATGTGCCGGCAGCGCCTGCATCAGCTCAGTCGCCGGCAGGTTGAGCGCGAGCGCCAGCCGCCAGATGTTGAACAGGCTGATGTTGCGCTCGCCGCGCTCGACCGACCCGACGTAGTTGGTGTGCAGCTCGGCGCGCTCGGCCAACTTTTCAAGGGTCAAGTCTTGACTGTGGCGCAGCTTGCGCAGGGCCTCACCAAAGACGACCTGAAGGCGGTCACGCTCTTCGGCAGTCCGCTCGTCTAACGCCTGCTGCTTGTCATCTGCCGGTTGATTCATCCGCCAGCAGTCTGTGCAGCAGGGTCAACGCCGACCACACACTATGCGTTTGCATGAAACACTATGAGTTTGCAAACCCAAGGTGTTCATAGAAACCCAATACAGGGAGGTCATCAATGAGTTTTACGTTCCAGCTTCGCGCCGTCGAAGTTCTCTCACTCGGCCGTGAAGATATCCAGCGCCACCGACGCGCCGGCGTCACGAATGCATCGCTTGTACTGGCCTGCGCGCTGACGCTGGGGCTGATGCCTGGCGCTCATGCGCAGTCCCCGGAAAACCTGCTGCGCGGCTTGGTCGATTCCGCCAAGCAAGCACGCAAGAGCAAGAACACGCCGCAAGAAGCAGCGCCGGCGCCGGCCGCGACCAACGTATCGGCGGCTGACCTGGTCGACGGCGCGCCGAGTCCAGCGGTGACCAATTCGCCGGTTCCCCTGCCGACACGGCAGACCTTGCTGGCCGCCACGGAGTCGGGCCAATTCATCGCGCTGAACCGAGCCGGAAGCGAGGAACGGAAGAAGTTGGTGGCTTCGGTGCAGCGCGTCCTCATGGCCGAGTACAAGGTGCCCGCCATCAGCCCCGAGTGCTACGAGATCGGTGGATTCGCCGCCGACGTGTCCGGCTTGCTGTCCGACATCGGCGAGGTCAACGCCATCACGCTGAGCGATCAGCCGCCCGATTTCACCAACACGCAGGTCAACCGAGCTCGGCTGGTGAGCGACATCGACCGGCGGCTGTCTTCGCTGCAGGCGCCGCGAGACCGCACGCACTGCGACGGCGAGAGCATGGGGCGCATGGTGCCGCATCCCTACAAGGCTGCGCTGGTTCGGCTCGCGGGCGACTACGCCAAGGCCACGCAAGCCTATGTGGAGGCCGAACGCACGCGGCGCCAGACGGAGTACCGCGAGACGCAAGCCCGCCAGCAGCAGGAGCAGCAACAGCGCCAGGCCGAAGCCCGCGCCGCCGAACAGCAGCGCATCGACGCCGAAGCCGCGCGCATCAAGGCGGAGCAGGAGAAGCGCGCCAAGAAAGAAAAGAGCCGGGTCGCCGGCTGATCTTCACCAGGAGGAGGAACCACGTGATCTACGAATCGAAGACCATTGCTCGCCGCATCGGGGCGATCTTGACCGTTGCCTCAGTCGC
>JAEKLF010000036.1:3516-85032 GCA_019509985.1 Burkholderiales bacterium
ACGATTCAGCGCCTGCTGGTCGAGCACACGCAAGAGCTCGTGCCGCAGGCGCTCGGCGGCTCGCCAGTGGTGAAGGACGATCCCAGCAAGATCCAGGAGGCCTACTACGCCGCGCTCAAGGTCGTGCTATCCAACGTCGTCAGCGACGGCTACAACGAGCAGGCCAAGAAGAACTCCTGCCGCGCGAACCTGTCGGTCAGCACTGCAGCCGGTGAGACGCTGTCGCGCGATCTGGTCTACACCACGCAGAAGACTGAGGACAAGGCAGGCGGCTTTGTCGTGGAAGTGCTGGATGTGCAGCCCTTCGTGATGGGGCTGGTCAACGACCTCACGCAGTACTACCTGACCAAGCGTCTCGTCGGCGAATGGAAGGGTGACTACAAGTGCGAGGGCATCGACGGCGCCACAGACGGACCGCAGGGGCCGTACAGCATGCCCGTCGCCCTGGTCGTCGACGCGAACTTCAAGGCCAAGTTGGAGCGCACCACGAAGGGCGGCGGTATCGAGATACTGGAAGGTGACGCCGCCTATCGCACGAGGCTGCGCGGTGAAGGCAAGAACAGTCCCGACGACACCTGGCGCACCAGCTTTGACGGCCAGGTTCAGGGGCTCGGCTACGAGGCCAAGGGGCAGGTCATGACCCCGGAAGGGCAAGTGCTGCGCCAATGCCAGCTCAAGCTGACGCTTCCGTCGAGCTGATGTGCGGTGCCGCGGTGATTCGCCATCCCGTACCCTATGGCGGCTATCCGAGGGAGAAAAAAAATGGAACAGGCGAGCCGGCGCTGCGGCTTGGACCGTGTCTTGCGGCTGAAAGCCCTGGCCGTTGCAAGCGTGCTGAGCCTTGTCACGACACTCGCCGCCGCTGACGATGTGGTCGTGCCCAGGCACCTTCAGATCGCGCGTGACTTCGTCGCCAACACGAAGCAGGAGAACAACTCCTACTCCAACAAGAACCCGTACACGAAGATGCCGGGCGACTTCCTGGCCAGCCAGTACGTTGTGGCGACCGACTGCAGCCGTTTCGTGGAGGACATGTTCCGCCGCGCCAAGTCCGGCGTCGTCGAGCAGCTTCGCACGAAGAGCCTCAAGAGCAGCTACAGCATTCGCGACTGGCATCCCAGCGTGGAGCGCGAGGAAGCCTTCACGCGGGTCTGGAAAGTTGAAGACTTGAAGCCCGGCGATGTGGCGGTCTGGCTGTACCTGAACGTGGGCGATCACACGCTGCCAGGGCACATGTTGTTCATCGACTCGGCGCCGGTGAAGCTCACGAAGGCGCGCAAGCCGCTTGTCGAGGGTCTTGGCCAGTACGAGGTGGCGATCATCGACACGTCGCAGGAGGCCAAGAGCCGTGACGACACGCGCTTCGTCAGCGACGCGGCATTGCGGGACGCCAACGAGGCCAGGGGTAAGGAACGCGGCAGCACCGCCAGCGCCAACTACAAGGGTGTCGGCCGAGGGCACATCCGCTTCTATGCCGATGCCGGCGGCGACATCAAGGGTATCGCGTTCAGTTTCGACAAGGCCAAGTTCCACGGGCTTGATGAATGGAGCATCTTGGTCGGGCGCCCGAAACTGAAGGCTGATTGAACGCTTCCCCGCGGGGGAGCGTCCTGGCTGCAGTCTGCCAAAGTCATAGACAGCTTGATCTGAAGCATCAGATCGCTCGACCATGCGCTTCGGTCGCCGTTCGGCGAACCGGCCAGCGCGGCCATCCTCGGCCGCGTTCACCTCCGGCGCGCAGCCGCCGCGCATCCCCCTCATGATCTAACGCCACTCGGCCAACGCCGAGCGGTCGCGTTCGCTCGCGCCGGAGTTCCCTACCTCACGGAGAACTCCAGATGAACGACTTTCCATTGACCTACGCCAGCCAGGCCGACATCGAGCGGCGGCGCCTCGTCGGCAAGCCCCTGTTCGGGCTCGGCAGGATTCTGGCGACCCCGGCCGCGTTGGAAGTGCTGACCGCCGCCGCGCACCACCCCGCCAAGTTGTTGCAACGGCATCAGTGTGGCCAGTGGGGTGAACTGTGCAGCGCCGACAAGGCGGCCAACGATCAGGCGCTGATTTCAGGCGGCCGGCTGCTCTCGCTATACAAGGTCAACGACATCAGGCTGTACCTCATCACGGAGGCGGTGTCCGACGCGGGGCAACGCGAATGCTCGACCCTCCTCTTGCCGTCGGAGTATTGACCATGGGCACGCAGCGAAACGTTTCGCGCCCGATGCGGCAACTGCTCACGCTGATGCCTCGGGTTCAAGTCGACGCTGATGGTCAGCCTGACTTTGATGCCAGCGCGCCCGAATTGTTGGTGCAGATCGCGGAGTCGGCCGAGCTGCTGCAGCGCGTGATCGCGTTGGGCACGAGCGCCGTGGGTCAGTTGATGGCCTTCGCGTCGGCAGACGTCGACACAGGCGAAGTCGGGCAGGACGCCATCGAAGCCCTCGGCTGGCTGATCGCCGAGATGTGCGACGGCGCTGCGGCATGCCTGGTGTTGGCAGCGCCATGCAGGCGGGTCACGGCGGATTTCACGGGAGCGCGCGATGGCGAAGCGCAGTAAGGGCAACGTGCGGCCAGCGACCAAAGAGGGCGAGGCGAGCCCATCGGCCGAGGTCAACCGCTACACCCACGCCGCGCTGGCCGCCAACACCCACCGCAGCTACGCCGCCGACCTGAATCACTTCAAGGCGGCCGGGGGCACGATAGCCTGTACGGCGGTCCAGCTCGCCGAGTACCTGGCGAGCCATGCGACAACGCTGGCGGTGGCGACACTGCAGCATCGGCTCATCGCCATCCATCGTGCACACCTCAAGGCCGGCCTGGCCTCGCCGGCCATGGATACGCTCGTCAAACAGACGATGCAGGGCATTCGGCGCACGCGCGGAACGGCGCAGCGGCGCGTCAGCGCGCTGGTCAAGGACGACATCATCGAGTTGGTGCTGACTGCGGAGAAGCAAAAGCCGCTCAAGGCCGCACGCGATGTTGCACTGATCTTGGTCGGCTTTGCGGGGGCGTTCCGCCGATCAGAGCTGGTGAGCATCCAGCGAGAGGACATCACCGAGTTCGACCATGGCCTTGAGATACACGTCCGGCGTACGAAGACACAGCAGGAGGCCGGACACACGGTGTTCATACCCTGCGCCAAGTCGTCGCGGTGCCCGGTCAAGGCGCTCAAGCACTGGCTGGCCCTGAGCGGCATTGAGTCTGGTCCGGTACTCCGCCGTATCAACCGGCATGACCAACTCGTCTCCGGCGAGGCGCTGACGGCTCAGTCCGTGGCGTTGGTTCTTAAGGCCGCCGTGACCGCGGCCAAGGGCGCTGAGGCTGCGAAGTTTTATGCGGGGCATTCGCTCAGGGCTGGGTACTGCACCGAGGCGGCGTCAGTCGGCGTACCGACGCACGTCATCATGGATCAGACTGGGCATCGCAGCCCGGCCATGTTGACGCGATATATCCGACCCCTGACGCGCAGGAAGACTCCGTCCCTGCTGTAGCAGGCAGAGCTGGCGCATCTGAACCAAACGTCGCGAGACGTGTTTGGAGATCTGCTTTGAGGAAGTCGAAGTGGCGTTCACCGCTCGACGGGCGCAGCACCTTGGTTGCTACCATGTTGGGGCGCCCGAGGAGCGCCCTCATCCACATGAACGCCGTAGAAATCGAACAAGCCATCTCCGAGCTGGCGCTTCAGCCTTTTGACCCCGTCGAGTTTCCGTACGCCTTCCTGGCTGCCTTCGGCAACAAGGAGGTCACGCTCAAGCGCCTGCGCAGCGGCAATAACAACACATCCGATCTGTCGGATGGAGTCCTGCTGCGCAACAACATCCATATTGCGACCTGCGAGGCGCACAACGTCAGCGAGACTTTCGCCGCCCTGCTAGCAAGCCCCGCCACCACCAAGGGCAAGGCCAAGTTCGTGCTGGCCACTGATGGGCAGACCCTGGAAGCCCAAGAACTGGTCAGCGGCGAAACCATCGCCTGTGACTTTGAGGATTTTCCCAACCACTTCGGGTTCCTGCTGCCGCTAGCCGGCATCTCCACCATCAAGGAGATCAAGGACAACCCCATCGACGTGCGTGCCACGGCGCGGCTAAACAAACTGTACGTTGAGCTGCTGCGCGAGAACCCCGCCTGGGCCAAGGATGAACGGCGCAGCGACATGAATCACTTCATGGCGCGCTTGGTGTTTTGCTTCTTTGCCGAAGACACCGGCATCTTCAGCGACACGGGCCTGTTCACGCAGACGGTTGACCGCTGGAGCGATCGCAGCGGAGGCAACACCCACGAGGTCCTGTCCGAAATCTTCCGGGCAATGAACATCAAGCCCTCAGAACGCGGTGCCGCAACGCCACGCCTGCCAGCCTGGGCCAATGCCTTCCCATACGTGAACGGCGGACTGTTCTCGGGCAGTACCGAGGTGCCGCGCTTCACCCAGATGGCCCGTACCTACCTGCTGCACGCTGGGGCGCTGAGCTGGCGCGAAATCAACCCGGACATCTTCGGCAGCATGATCCAGGCGGTGGCTGACGACGAAGAGCGGGGCGCCCTGGGCATGCACTACACCAGCGTGCCTAACATCCTGAAAGTGTTGAACCCGCTGGTTCTCGACGACCTGCGCGCCGCACTAGCCGAGGCAGGCGACAACGAACGCAAGCTGCTCAACCTACGCAAGCGCATGGCTCGAATCCGGGTGTTCGACCCAGCCTGCGGATCAGGCAACTTCCTGGTCATTGCTTACAAGCAGATGCGCGAGATCGAAGCAGAGATCAATCGACGGCGCGGTGAGTCATATCTCGGCAGCGAAATCCCGCTGACAAACTTCCGCGGCATTGAGCTGCGAAACTTTCCAGCGGAAATCGCCCGGTTGGCATTAATTATTGCTGAATTCCAGTGCGACGTTCTTCATCGTGGGCAAAAGGATGCTCTGGCGGCATTCCTTCCACTAAACGCGCAGAATTGGATTATTTCCGGCAATGCATTGAGGGTTGACTGGCTCAATATATGCCCGCCCACCGGCACTGGGGTCAAACTCCTGGCTGACGATTTATTTGAAACTCCTCTCGATCAAGCGGAAATCGACTTCGAGAACGAGGGCGGTGAAACTTATATATGCGGCAACCCTCCATATCTCGGGAACAAGCTGCAAACTTCTGAACAAAAGGCCGATCTTGAAAGTATATTCGGCGGACTAACCTCCAGCTGGAAATCGCTTGACTACGTAGCAGGATGGTTCATGAAAGCCGCTGCCTACGGACAACACAGTAAATGTGCAACCGCGTTCGTAAGCACAAACTCCATTTGTCAGGGGCAACAGGTTCCTATTCTTTGGCCACTGGTTTTTCAGCGAGGGCAGGAAATTTCTTTTGCCCATACTTCGTTTAAGTGGGCCAACCTTGCCAGCAACAACGCTGGAGTTATTGTCTCGATAATTGGTATAGCGGCAAATCCGGGCAAAAGTCGTAGATTATTTTCAATCGCAGAAGATGGCGGGTTGGTATCGCGGGACGTTGATTACATAAATGCGTACTTGACGCCAGGCCCAAATCTTGTCGTTGAGGCAGTTTCCGCTCCGATCAACGGGCTGCATCAAATGATGTTTGGAAACATGCCGCGAGATGCTGGGCAGTTGTTGATGTCTACTGAAGAGCGCAAAGCTCTAGTCGCCGTTGAACCGAGAGCCGGGAAGTATCTAAAAGACTTTGTTGGTTCCGAAGATGCGATTCACGGTGGGAAGCGCGTATGTGTGTGGGTAGGCGAGGCGGAATATGAGGCTGCGAGGGAAATCCAAGCGTTGCGCGAACGATTCGATGACGTTAAGCGAGAGCGCTTGGCTATGAAAGCACCGTCCACTCAGGCGTATTCAAAAAAGCCCTATCGGTTTGTTCAAATTCAAGGCGTAGCGAAGTCCCATCTTTTCTTGATTCCACGCCATTCGTCGGAGTCAAGACCATATTTGCCAATCGCGCTTTTTGACGGATCCACCATTGTTGCGGATAGTGCGTTCGCAATCTATGACGCGCCTTTGTGGAATTTTGCTTTATTCAGCTCCCGACTACATCTTGTTTGGGTGGCGACAGTGTGCGGCAAGATTAAGAGTGATTTTAGATATTCCAATACTATTGGATGGAACACGTTCCCGGTTCCGACGCTGACCCAGCAAAACAAAATAGACTTGGATGAGTGCGCGGAAAGAATTCTTGCCGCTCGCGAGGCGCACTTTCCGCAGTCTATTGCTGATCTGTATGATCTTGAGTCGATGCCGGAAAATCTGCGTCGCGCTCACGAATGGAATGATGAAGTGCTGGAGAGGATTTATATCGGCCGCACTTTCCGCAACGACACTGAGCGGATCGAGAAGCTATTTGCACTTTACGCCGCCGGAAAAGGTTTGGTCGCGAAGGTTTCACGGAAGCGAGTTCCCTCATGAGCGCATCTGACTACATCGCCCAACCGACGTTTCGCACAACTCTCGACGCGATACAAAGCATTCTCGGTAGCGGACAGGTTGAAAGCATAGATATAGCGGTCGCCTATATAACTAGCGGCGGAGCGCATGACTTCGTTACCCGAGCGCGTCAAGCGGTTGGCAACGCGTGGGACGGCATCCAGAAGAGATGGGTCACTTCATTCGACTATTGTCGGACAGAGCCTATCGCTCTGGAATATATAAGCTCTATTCCAAATTCAAGCGTTCGGATTTTCGGTGCTGATTTCTGTTTGCTACACGGATGCGCGCCACAAGTCCCCTTTCACCCCAAGACCTTCTTAATTAAAACGAATCTGGACGACTTCGCGCTCGCAGGTTCCGGCAACATGTCAAGATCGGGGCTCTCGCGCGGCGTCGAGGCGGGGCTTGTATTAAGCGTTAACCGTGCAAACCCCATCGAAGCAACCTCCGCAGCTTCCATAGTCGGCATGAGCCACTGGTTCGACAATACGTGGGGCGATTCGTTGCCTTTGACGCAAATAATGCTCGGCAATTATCGGAGCGTGTATAGGCGCGCGGACAATCTAAGGCATCCCGCCCCAACTGATGACGATATTGCAAGCACTGAATCGGGCATAGGATCGCTTTCGACGAAGGATCTGCAAAGGCTGCGAGTTTGCGAAAGTTTCTGGATTGATGCAGGGAATATTACAAAAAACAGGGGTCCAGCCTTGCCCGGCAACCAGCTTATGATGAAGCGCTTGTCGAGAGTTTTTTTTGGATTTTCTCCTGCCAGCCTCCCCAAAAATTCTCATATCGGCGATATCGACATAAGAATAAATGGAGGTCAGAGCGGCATGTTTTCGCTCACCTACAGCGACAACAAGATGGACAAGCTGGTTTTGCCGGTGCCGGGGGCGGGAGCGCCCGCTGCCTACGATAATGAGTATCTATTGTTTCAGAGATGGCGGCCAGGTGGATTCGAGTTGTCACTTGGTTCTAAGGCCATGAAGAATCAGTGGCTTAAAAAAAGTTCGGTCATCGACGCTGCTTTCAAAATGTCGAGTGGGCGCGAATGGGGAGTGTTTTGATGTTGTGTGACGATCTAGCAGTCTGGAATTCTTCCGAGAAGGCCGCGCCATGAGCGAGGCGCTAGAGAATCCAACCAACGCCTACACCGTGCCGTCGGTGTCCATCACCACGGCACGCACTGGGGCGTCCAGCAAGGCCAACGAGTTAGGCATGCGTGCCATGCAGGAGCGGGCTTACGCCAAGCGGGGCGAGCAGTACCTTTTGATCAAGTCGCCGCCGGCTTCGGGCAAGAGTCGCGCCTTGATGTTCATCGCGCTGGACAAGCTGAACAACCAGGGCTTGCAACAGGCCATCGTCGTGGTGCCCGAGCGGTCAATCGGCGGCAGCTTTGCCGACGAGCCATTGAGCCAGTTCGGCTTCTATTGGGACTGGCACGTCGCCCCTCAACGGAACCTGTGCAATGCACCTGGTGGCGACGAGCCGCGCGCAGCCAAGTCCAAGGTCGACGCGGTGCGGCAGTTCCTGGCCAGCACCGACAAGGCCCTGGTCTGCACCCACGCCACCTTCCGGTTCGCGGTGGAAGAGCTTGGCATTGCAGCCTTCGACAATCGCCTGATTGCCATCGACGAGTTCCACCACGTCTCCAGCAATCCAGACAACGTGCTCGGCAGCCAGTTGGGCGCCTTCATCGCCCGCGACAAGGTGCACTTGGTGGCCATGACTGGCTCGTACTTCCGCGGAGACAGCGAAGCCGTACTAGGCCCGGCCGATGAATCGAAGTTCGAGACGGTCACCTATACCTACTACGAGCAGCTCAACGGCTACCAGTGGCTCAAGTCGCTGGACATCGGCTACTTCTTCTACACCGGCCCCTATGTGGACGCCGTGACGAAGGTACTCGATCCGGCGCTGAAGACCATCGTCCACATCCCGAACGTCAACGCGCGCGAGAGCCTAAAGGACAAGCAGCGCGAGGTGGACGAGATCATGCACGGCCTGGGCGAATGGAAGGGCGTTGACCCTGACACCTGCTTCCACCTGGTGGTGGCCAAGGACGGCCGCACCCTTAGGGTTGCTGACTTGGTAGACGACAGCGACCCCGCGCGGCGCACCCGTGTGCTCGGCGCGCTGAAAGATCCCGCGCACAAGGACGACCGTGACCATGTGGACGTGATCATCGCGCTGGGCATGGCTAAGGAAGGCTTCGACTGGATTTGGTGCGAACACGCGCTGACCATCGGCTACCGCAGCAGCCTGACCGAGATCGTGCAGATCATTGGCCGAGCCACGCGAGACGCAAAAGGCAAGGAACGGTCACGCTTCACGAACCTGATTGCCGAGCCGACGGCCGAGCAATCCGCCGTGACCGAGGCCGTGAACGACATGCTCAAGGCTATCTCAGCCAGCCTTTTGATGGAGCAGGTACTAGCGCCGCGCTATGAGTTCACGCCCAAGAATGCCGGCGCCCAAGACGGCTTTGTTTACAACGGCGGTGAGGGCTACCAAGAAGGTGGCACCAACGTCGGCGTGAACGAGGCCACTGGCCAATATCACGTCGAAATCAACGGTCTGGCAAAGCCCGAGACGCCCGAAGCCACCCGCATCTGCAGGGAAGACTTGAACGAGGTGGTTACCAGCTTCCTGCAAGACAAGACGGCGTTGGAGCGTGGCTTGTTCGACAAGGAAAACACCTTGGCCGAGGAGCTGACGCAACTGCGTATGGGCAAGATCGTGCGCGAGCGCTACCCCGAGCTGAGCGAAGGTGACCAAGAAGCCATCCGGCAGCACGCCATCGCCGCCATGAACATCACCCAGCAAGCCAAGCTGGCCTTGGCCCAGGCAGACGCCGCTGGCGGTACCACGGTGCAAGGCAGCACGGCGCTGCTGGACGGCGTGCGCAAGTTCGTCAACGTGCGCGACTTGGACATCGACTTGATCGACCGCATCAACCCCTTCGATGCGGCCTATGCGGTGCTTGCTAAAGCAATGGACGAGAAATCGTTGCGCCAGGTACAGGCCGCCATAGCGGCGAAGAAGGTGAGCATTCCCGAGGATGAGGCCCGCGACCTGTCGAAACGCGCTTTGCAGTTCAAGACCGAGCGAGGTCGTCTGCCAGACATCAACTCGGCTGACGCCTGGGAAAAGCGCATGGCCGAGGGGGTAGCCGCCTTCGCGCGCTATCGCTCGCACGCCAAAGCGGCGCAAGCCGCAGGAGGCGCCGGCAATGGCTGACATGGACGACGACGAACTGCTCGATGCGCTAGGTGTTGAATTCACCCCGTTAAAGGCATCGAGCCGCACCCCGCGCGAGGAGCGCATCATCGCGGGCTTTGAAGACATCCTGCGCTTCCACCAAACCCACGGACGCGCCCCGCGGCATGGCGAAGGCGGTGAAATCTTCGAGCGTCTGTATGCAGTGAGGCTTGATCAGTTGCGCAAGTTGCCCGAGGCGCATGCCCTGTTGGCCGGGCTGGACAAGCCTGGCCTGCTTATTGGTTCGTCCAGCGCCGCGACTGATGTTGATGCCCTCGATGAAGATGCTTTGCTGGCCGAGTTGGGCGTTAGCCATGTTGTGCCCGATGACGACGACATCACCGTGCTTCGCCATGTGCGATCCAGCGTGGAAAAGCGGGCAGCCGAAGAGGTTGCGGACCGCTCGCCCTGCGAAGACTTCGAGAACTTCCGACCGCTGTTCGAGCGGGTCGAGGAGGAGTTGAAGGCAGGCGTGCGCAAGGCCCTGCGCTTTGGCCGCGATGCCAGCGTGGCCGATGGCAACTTCTTCATCGTCGGCGGCCAGCTCGCCTACGTGGCCGCGGTGGGTAACACCATCAAAGCTCCGAATGGGGAGAGCGACGCGCGCTTGCGGGTGATCTACGCGAACGGCACCGAGAGCAACTTGCTCCGTCGATCCCTGCAACGTGCTCTGTACAAGGACGACACCGGCCGGCGCCTATCCGACCCAGACATGGGGCCGCTGTTCGGCGGCACGGCCGAACCCGAGGATATTGAGTCCGGCACGATCTACGTGCTGCGCAGCAAGTCCGACCACCCCTTCGTTGAAGCGCACCGCGAGCTGATCCACAAAATCGGGGTGACAGGTGGAAAGGTCGAGACTCGCATAGCGAGTGCAAACAAGGACGCTACCTATTTGCTAGCCGACGTTGACGTTGTCGCGGCCTATGCACTCCACAACGTGAACCGGGTGAAGCTGGAAGGGATCTTCCATCGCCTGTTTGGGGCCGCACAACTCGAATTAACCATCTCAGATCGTTTCGGCAATCCGGTCAAACCGCGGGAGTGGTTCTTGGTGCCGCTGGCCGTGATTGACGAGGCTGTTCAGCGGATTTGCGACGGGTCGATCACTGCATACGTGTACGACCCGCAAACGGCGCGGCTGGTCGGTCCTGACGCCACGACCGGTCATTCGCCCGATTGATTCCATGGCCGAAAAGAAGCTCACGAACCAACAGCTTCTTGGCGAGCAGGGTATCGCGCTGATCAGCCTCGCGGTGTCTGGCATCGGCTTCGTGTGGAGGCCGACCTCGCAACACGACACGGGCATAGACGGCGAAATCGAGGTGCGGGACACAGTGACGGGTGCAGTATCCGGTTTGCTGCTCAAGGTCCAAAGCAAGGCAGTCTCGTCGTTCGGCAATGAAACGGCGGATGGCTTCGACTACTCGCCCGAGGCGAGGGACGTCACCTACTGGCTGGGGCACAACGTGCCCGTAATCCTGGTCGTTTCACGTCCAAGTACCGGGGAGGTGTACTGGCAGCCTGTGCAGGAGCCTTCGGGCCAAGCACGGTCGCGCAAATTTTGCTTCGATAAGCGGCGCGACGCGCTTAATGCCAATGCCACGGGCCGGCTGACAGAGCTTGTCCGGCAGCATTCGGCAGGCGCTCGCGGCGTGGCATTGCAACGTTCGGAGCGGCTGGTCAGCAACCTTCTGCCGGTGACCAAACTGCCGACGCGGTTGTACCTGGCCGAGACTCCGCACCGGACTGGTAAGGACGTAACAGACGCGCTGCAAGGCAGGCAACTGTCCTTTGAATTCGTGCTAAAGAACAAGCGCGTACTGACGGTCCGTGACCTGACAGACCCGAGGTATGAATTCCTTTGTGACCGTGGAACCGTAGAAGACTTCCCGGTTGCCCAGTGGTCGGCCTCGGACGATCCCAACACTCAGCGAGATTTCGTGCATCTACTGAACCAGTGTCTTCGGCAGGCGCTTCGTACCTTGCCTGGGCGCATCCGCCGCAATAAGGAAACGGGCGCGTACTTCTTCCCCTCGAACACTGAACGCACGGCCTACTCTATTGGCTACCAGGGGCAGAAAAAGACTACTGCGCGCGAGGTCGTCAAGGTGCTTCGCAACAAGAAGCTAGACCACGTCATGGGCTTCAGGCATTCGGCGATGTGGGGACAGTTCAACCGCTATGACGGGCGGTGGTATCTGGAGGTCACGCCGACGTACGTCTTCACCGGGCCGGACGGAACCTCACCGAGCAGATTCGCAGGAGAGTGGACCAGCGGCATCAAGCGGCTAGAGAAGAACCAGTCCGTTCTTGGCCAGTTGGTGATGTGGGAGGAGTTGCTCACTTCGGAGGTTGACCTCTTTGTCGAGCCGTACCCTTTTCTCGGGTTCGGCAAGCTCTTGAGCTTTTCGACTGATCGCGGTATCGACGATGAAGCATGGACGCCTCCTGACGATGACGTTGCTGGCGCTGCTGAAGATCTGCCTGCCGGACTGTTCGACACGCCATGAAACTCGACTTCATAGAAGAACCAGAGCTGGAATTCGGCGGCCTGCGCAGGCACGTGGACATCCGGGAGGGGCTGAAGCAGTTCGGGCCCTTGGACATAGGCGACAGTGCTCCACGACGCATTCGTGCCGGTATCGTCGGGACGAAGCAAACCATGGACGGCTTGCAGCAGTGGTTCGAGCGCTGCCGCAACGGGGTCGCCGCGAAGGCGAGCAAGCAACCCAATCTTTTTCCGTCCTTTCCGGGCTTTGGCGACGAGTCGCCATTCAGGACGGACTTCGACTTTGACGCTTCCCTGTGTCGCGTGCTTCCGGCGCGCGACCTACGAGCGCTCGCGCAGCAGTCCCATTACAAGGCGCTGTTCGATGGAGTGGAGATGGTCGCGAGCGAGATTCGCGCCATCACAGAGCATGGCAGGCCGGACGTGGTGCTGATTGCGCTGCCCCCTGAATTGTTGGGGTTGGACGACGAAGAGGAAGAGGACTCGGACGGCAAGGCGTCCAGTCCCGAGCCCCAAGAACGTAAGTCTGCCGAGGACGAGGAGCTGGCCTTCGGCACTGACCTCGACCTGCGCAATATGCTGAAGGCCGAGGTGATGAAATTCGGCCAGCCGATTCAGATCGTGCTCCCTGCGACTTACGATCCTGCGGCCAAAGCACGGAGCGGCAACGCCGACGGCAAGGGGCGACTTCAGGATGAAGCGACCCGGGCGTGGAACATCCACACCGCGCTGTACTACAAGGCCAACTACCGGCCATGGCGTATCACGCGAAACTATTCGGACCTGAAGACCTGTTTCGTCGGAGTGAGCTTCTATCGCTCACTGGATAAGGCCAATCTGGTCACGAGCATGGCGCAGGTGTACGACGAACGCGGCGAAGGCGTCATCGTCAGAGGCAAGCCGGTGCAGTTGTCGAAGGACGACCCCGTTCCGCACCTTTCCAGCGCGGATGCCTTCGCGCTGATCGACCATGCTCTAAAGGAATACCGCAAGGAGCACAAGCACTCACCTGCCCGCCTGGTGCTGCACAAGAGCTCGAACTACAACGCGGCCGAACTCGAAGGGTTCAACCGCGCCGTCGATGAACAAGGACTAGAGACGGCTGATTTCCTGGTCATCACTAAAGCGAGTGCGAAGCTCTTTCGCGAAGGCCGATATCCACCGCTGAGGGGCACGATGTTGAGCCTGGACAGCCGGAACCACCTGCTCTACACCCGTGGCAGCGTTCCCTACTACGCGACCTACGCCGGCCTGTACGTCCCGCGCCCGTTGAAAATCCAGATTGCCCAGGGGGACGAAAGTCCCCGGAAGCTCGCCGAAGAAATTCTGGCTTTGACCAAGCTGAACTGGAACAACACGCAGTTTGACGGCGGCATGCCGATCACACTCCGGGTTGCGCGGGACGTAGGTAAGGTGCTGAAGTACGTCAGAGCGGATGGGGTGGTGCAGCCGAAGTACAGCTTCTACATGTGATGGTAGGTTTTAAAGCTGATATGGGCTCTCCGAAGCTCACTACGCGCGCCTGACTTTCCAGCACTAGAAAGTGGTGTTGACAAATGACAGCACGCACTTGTCGATAGTTACGAACAGCGCCGAACACGCTGGCACTGTTAAGTGTTTGCCGCATACGATTCATGGATGACAGTCAGAAACTCATCCCCCACCCTGCGGAGGGTCGCGGTCGAAGCTCAGCAACTTGCTATCGAGGGTGAGGCTGACGACACCGTCGAGATCACCATCAAGCCAGCGTTGGGCGGATGGGTGATTTTGCGCGACGGCGTCCCATCAGCGGTGATTCGGTTCGATGCTGATGGCACCAACGGTCTTGCGTGGGTAGGCCCATGCAAGGATGGTCAGGTGGTCTACACGAAGCCATGCCGGCTTGCCGCCGCGGCGGCGGCAACTGCGCGGATGGCACAACCTTCGCCGGTTGCCTGATCGCGACGGGAAGCGCTTACGGTCACGCCGTGGTGAGCTCCCGCCGCAGCATCTCGACGGAGGACATCCGCGACTTGCGTTCACTGCAGTTGAGAACCCGTGCCCAGACGGTCGCTGCATCGCGCGGGCGTTGGAGGTGCAGTTGCAGAAGCTCGCGAACACTGGATCTCCCGCCGAACGGCTCAAAGCGCTCAAATGGGTTGTCCACCTCGTTGCTGATGCGCACCAGCCGCCGCACGCTGGATCTTCGGATGATCGAGGCGGCAACCGGTTCCAGGTCCGTGCGTTCGGACGAGGAACAAATCTTCATGCTGTTTGGGACAGCGTCTTGATCGCCAACTGGCCTGGCGGCCTCCCCGTACTACGCGACGTTGCGGCGTCGACCAAGCAGCGGGTCGACGGCTCGCTTTCAGTGGGCGCGTGGTTGCAAGAATCCTGCGAACTAGTCGCCGCACCGAGTCGCTAACTAGCGCCGGCGACCGGTGAGCGATTGATGTGACAAAGGCAGGGAGAAATCAGCGCACTACCTGACGATGCCAGTTCCGGGTGTTCGCAATTGCTTGAGCCAGTTCTTAACGCCATCATGCTCCACGGCTTGGATCGCGTAGCCGCGAGCCGAGATAGTCGTTTTCGCACCCGGACTCAGCTCCGATGTGGTGACGATGACGCCGTACTCTGCCTCCTCATACTGAACGTCGGCGTGCAAGCCCTTAATGGTGACTTTGTCGATCTTGCTCTTAGTCCGCTTGCACTGAGCGATGCAAAGTGGCTTATCAGCCGAATCAGCGCCTGGATGCCATACACGTACATCGACGCCATCATCATTTCGACCCGGACCGAGTTCTACCTTATAGCCCTCGCGCTCAAAAAATTCAGCGGTCAACTGTTCAAACTTACGCCAGTCGATGTCGCCAAGACGGTCAGTATTGTTAGATAAGTAGTCGATGTACCGCTGGTCGATGAATCGCCCCTTCTCCGGCTGATGGTCCGTCCGCTGAAACAGACTACTCAATTCCAATGGGATATCCCACTCTCGGCCTATGCCGAAGTGTGGATTCATGCGTATGCCCATTTGGATGATCTCAAACGTCTCCATCGCGATCTTTCCGCCTTCTACGCCGAACTCGCGGAGGATGTCGCGAATGATTGCGTCCCCATCAACTGGCCCAGGAGCGCCGCGGCCCGAGCTCAACTTACCGTTCAACCTCATTGAAACCGCTTGGTAGAGCGCGAACTTTTTAGGGTTGTTTTTGTAGCGATGAAACTGTTTCGCCATCGCGTGTACTGAGCCGAAGTACTCTTGCTCCGTGTAACCGATGCGATGCATCAGACGGTAGTACAGCTCTTCGTAGTCCTCGGACCTGAGCCTGGCTCCATGCTCTTCTGAATCCCGAACCGTGTCGGGATACCGCGTCCCCGAAAGGTGATCGCAAATCTCTTCAATGGACAACGCCAGACCGGCCTTGCCGCCGGCAAGCTCTGTAAGGTTGTCCGGTAAGCTCCTCGGAGGAAAGTTGATGCTGCCCATGCACGCTCCCTGTTCGACGGGAGGATAGCGGGAAGGCTGCAAAGTTCCCGAGAACGAGATGTGTGGCCCCCACCTCGCCGCTCGACCTGCGGACGCGGCTCGGTCACGGCCTCGGGCGGAATTGGCGTCGCGCGCAAATATCCCGGCATCCAAGATTTCCCGGAAGCGCATAGGAGACACAGCGACACCCTACGACCGGCCAGGAAGCCCCGATCCTCAAGGTTCGCGTTGACGACCATCTGAACATCCGCCGCCCGTTCGGCCGCGGCAGCGTCGAAGAGACCACTGCTTTCGGGTAGCCTCTGCCAGCTTGTGGGCGGCACTCGCCGCGCGCAGAATCGCCCGCAAACAACAGCCTGGGAGGGCAGATGAGACTTGAAAGTCTTCGTGTGCGCGGATTTCGGTGCTTCGAGAAGGAGACCGAGCTGCTTGTCGGCGGTTTCACAGCGGTGCTGGGACGCAACGACATTGGCAAGTCGGCCTTGCTAGAGGCCCTGCAGATGTTCTTCGACGACGCTGCTCCGGATGCCGGCGACGTCAACAACAAAACAGAGGACCGACAGATCGTCATCATCTGCGAGTTTGGAGACCTGCCCGACCGGCTGGTGCTCGACGCAAGCCACCCAACGACGCTTGCCGATGAGTATCTGCTCAATGTGAGGGACCGGCTGGAAATCCAAAAGGTGTACGACGGCAAGTTGAAGACGCCCAAGCTGGTCGGCACCTACGCCGTGGCCGAGCACCCTTCGCATGCTGGCTACGAGAGCCTGCTGGAATACAAGCATGCGGGGTTGAAGGCGCTAGCTGAAGGATTCAAGGTCGACCTGACCGATGTTCCGAAGAACGTCAGCACCGCGCTTCGTCGCGCGCTGTGGGCGAATGCTGCCGAAACCTATGGGACTTTGAAACTACAGCCGACGCTGCTGGACCTCGGCAAGGACGGAACCAAGCAGATTTGGGCGCAGCTCAAAGAAGCGCTGCCCGTGTTTGCCCTCTTCAAGGCGGACCGGGCCAGCACAGACCAGGATGCGGAGGCGCAGGATCCGATCAAAGCGGCTGTGGTCGAAGCACTCAAGGCACAAGAGGCCAAACTAGAAGAACTCCGCGAGGCAGTCGAGAAATCCGTGTTGGAGGTAGCCGCACTGACCCTCGAGAAGCTCAAGGAAATCGACCCGCATCTCGCCCAGGAGCTCAAACCCACCGTGGCACGTCCGAACTGGGCGTCCGCCTTCAAGATCGCGCTGACCGACGAGTCAGCAGTGCCGGTGAACAAGCGTGGCAGCGGCGTGCGCCGGCTGATCTTGTTGAACTTCTTCAGGGCTCAGGCCGAGCGTCGCAACCGCGAGGCGATGGGCCCGGGGATCATCTATGCCATCGAGGAACCTGAAACCAGTCAGCATCCTCACAACCAAAGGCTCCTGCTTCGCGCATTCCTTGAACTGTCCGAACAGCCGGGCTGCCAGGTGCTCATCACGACCCATAACCCAGCGTTCGCCCGCGGGCTGCCAGTTGATTCACTGCGCCTGCTATGCCGGGCCGAGGACGGGAGCCGCCAGTTGCTTGTGGGGACTGAGGAAGTCTACGCAAAGGCCGCCAAGGATCTGGGCGTGCTGCCAGACAATTCCGTACGGGCCTTTGTCGGCGTCGAGGGCACTAACGACATCAACTTCCTGAAGGTCATCTCGTGCACGCTGTCTCAGGTCGAGCCGGACATCCCCGACTTGGCAGAGGCTGAAGACGGTGGTCGTCTGATTTTCATTCCGCTCGGCGGATCGAACCTCGCCAACTGGATCGGCCGCTTTTCCCACCTGAACCGGCCCGAGTTTCATTTGTTCGACCGGGATACAGCGCCCCCAGCCGACCCGAAGTACGCGGATGCGGCCAACAAGATCCTTGGCCTTGGCTGTTGGGCGGAGCACACCGACGCGCGCGAGATGGAAAACTACATTCACCATGCTGCGATCAACGCGCAATGGCCCGAAATCGGCTGGGTGCCCCACCATGCAAGGACGGATGTGCCCATGGCGCTGGCCCAAATGATCGTGGCGGCTGCAGGCAAGGATTGGGGCGCGTTGAAGGAGCAGGGACGTAAGGACGCTCAGGCCGGCATCAAAGTTAAGCTGAACAGAGAGGTGGTGGGCCGCATGACTCCGGCTCAGCTCACCGAATCCGACCCGAACGATTGCGTGCGTGGCTTTTTGCGGAGGATAGGCGTCGCCCTGGCCGCATGACACCGATCTGTCCAAAAGAAAAACTCGCCGGGGTTGCCGGCGAGTTGAATGGTGTGCCGCTGTCATTGCGGAACGCCACCGGCTCAGGGAGGAAAAGCCGGGCCAGCGCAGACGCCGGCAGGGCGATGGTACAGACACGGAGCCATCAGACCTAGCGGAGAGTTCACCACACGGTAGGACTGTCGGGGGCGGCATCCTCTGATGCGGCGGAAGCGGCGTCGGCAGGCTGGGACGGGCCAACGGGGCGCATGCGAATGTCCCCGTTGTCCAACAGTCTCAGTGCGACTGCGCGTCCTGGCTTGAGGCCAGCAGCTTCGAGTACGACCTTGGGGATGCGCAACCCGGTCGAGTTGCCCCAGCGGCATAGGCGGACGGTCATAGAACGCTCCTTTCGTGGTTGTATAGCCATTGCGAAATTGGCAGGCCCGTGACCGCCGGCGCTATTGCCGCTCAGTTCGGCTCAACCGCTACTCGCCGAAACGCTGGCTCGGGGGCGCGAAGCACGGTGTGCCCACCGCCCACTCCGGGATGGGCATCAAGTTGTCCCGACGCAAGAGGTCACGGATGTCCACGGGCTGGAGGGGATCGGGACGACGGTTCGACGAGATGTTGATCTGGGTCTTTTCGTAGATCGAGTTGACGTACTTGTTCCGCGTGCTGCGGCTATCGAACTGCTCCGTCAGCGACTCACCCTTGAGCCAACGCTTGTAAACCCTGCCCTCATTGGGTGTCAGCATCGCTTCCTCGTCAGCGGTCAGCAGGGGCTGCATGCAAGCCCTGAGCTCAAAAGACTCGATGAACCCGAAATACAGCTCCATGACGTCAACATCGCGCCAGGCCTTGCCAAGTTGCAACGCGCGGTGCCGGAGACCGTCCGAGTAGAGCTTCAGCTCCAACCGCAGCGTTTCGCTGAGCCAGTCGAGGATGCGCGCCTGATAGGGGCCGGGCTGCGGCCAAGCCGCGAGGCGCTCCAGGTACTTGTCATAGGCAGTGAAGGCCCGATGCTTCGAGCGGCGCATGCCCGGCGAGCCCACGGTGATGGAGGTCTCGATGTTGCGTTGCTTGCCCTCGGTGAACGCGTCGTCGATGGCCTGGATGATCGGCAGCACGGCGAAACGAGGGCATCGAAACGTGCCGGTGAGGTGAACCTCGGTGAGCCAGAAGTCGCCGTTGCGCCAGCGTTCGCGATCTTCCGGCGAGACTTTGATTTTGAGGGCCTGGGTCACTTGATGGAACACCTGGTACACGGCGGTCAGCATGTCTGCGTGTCCAAAGGCGTTGTGGCGCTGCAGTACCTTCGGTGGGCAGCACTCAATCCACAGCTCAAGAGCGGTGCCGTCGGGCTGACCCTTCATGGACTTGGCCTGAAAGGTGCAGTCGCGGTGACCCACGTCGCCATCGACACGATCCCCTCCAAACTTTTCTTCCCCTGTGTCGGTATCGAGCCGGTGCCACATGCCGGATCCAAAGATGCGGTGGCTGCAAGGTCCCTTGACGACGATCTTGTCGATCTGTAGGGACAGGTATTGATTGAGGCGGTTCTGCTTCATGGTGAATAGCTCCAAATAGGTTGATGGCTGTGACCGTCCACACTGCGTCGCTGGCCGTTGAGACCGTGCCGCTACGCCGAGGCGCTTGACGACCTGCTTGGCGTGTGACTCGTTCAAATTGCGAACGAATGTGATGTGGTACAGCCATCGGCTATTCACAGCATGGTCACCCCTCCTGACATCGAGAGGGAGGCACTCACGCAGCACGCGGTCGGCGTGCGTGCTAGTGCGGCGTATGTAGTCGATCAAGGCCCTGAGCACGCCGCCACGCTGGTCCAGGAGCGCCGCACGGCGGCGCAAGCAAGCTCAAAAGCGCAAGTGGAGCGGCTATTGGCCAGCCGGCCGGGTCTTGCAACTTTGAAATTCTGAAATCTTGCAAATCCGCAATTGCGTTTCAGGTCATTCAGCTTGCAGAGAATTGTCGAAGGAGTCCGACATTTTCGTTTGCGTGGGCTTCAGCCTCTCGAGTCGCCGCCGCATGTCTTGCATGTCTCGCGTGACAGTCGCCGCACTGATATCCAGACGATCTGCAATGTACTTTTGCTTGACCTTAACGCCGCGGGCTTTGCACTCCATCTGAATCCTCCTGATCTTCATCTGCCGCTGATACTTCTCCAGGGCCTTGCCCTTCTCCGGGCGCTCAAGAAGCCCATCTTCCCAGCCGAGATCAATGACGCCGTTCTCGTCCTGCAAGTACCAGAAATGGAGCGTTGTGGGCATGCCCCCTGCCAGATGCCTGGGTGCCGTGATGGAGAAGCCCGTGCCGCAGTCCATCAGCGCGGGTTCGTCAAAAGCCAAGTCCAACACGTTGTACTGGCGTTCCGTGAACTCGGCGATTGCCGAAGCTGGCTTTCTAGATGGCTCTACCAAGACGACCGCTACCCCGTCATCGTTGAGTTCTTTCAGTAAGCGTTCAAACGCCTTGTCGGTGAACAGATCTTGCGCGCCTTTCAGATAGCAGGTCGGGCGGACGATGATGACCAGCTTGCAGTTCATCGGCATCGCACGACGAAGAGCCTTGTGCCCTACGGCGTGGTTGAACTGTGGGAGTTGTTCGCCCTCGCGTGCTCCGTGACACCAGCGAAAGCCAAGGTGAGCACTGAGCATTTGGTTGGAGCTCTCGATGCGGGCCAGCATTCCTGCAAGCAATTGACTGTCATCAACGCGGTGGCCGTCAGGGATCAACAGCAACGTGGGAACGCAGGCCCCGGCGCCAAACGGCTCAACCCGCGCGCCTGTGACGGCAGCTATCGCCAGATGCATTGCAAAGTAGCGAACGTCGATCCGATGATCGGCCACAAAGACGGTGGTCTTCGCTTCCGGCACCAGGTTCCCGACGACATAGGGAACAGGCACGTCACGCAACTGCAGAATTTCAGGAATGCGCATGGGTTCCAGAGCGTCCTCGCCCGGCCATGCATCCGCGTCGTTGCCAACGTTGATTGGTAGATTTTTCAATGCCGACACTTGCGTCCCTCGGTTTCTGGTTCTGCGCGGCTCCTCTGCAAGCGAAGAATCCGGTCGTTCAACAGCTCAGCCCCATGCCGTCATGCGGGTTGGATGCAGGGCACGGCGCGGAGCGCGTCAGTGCAGCAAGTTTGCCAAGGCGCTTTCACCGGGCGCACGCAGTTGAAAGTTTCAAATCGCGTGCGAAGGCCCTATCCCAACCCGACCTAACCTCAACAGCGCGCACGCGAACTTCTCGGACGCGCATACATGGCTATGCCGAGGACGACAGGCGTAGTGGGCCTAAAGCCCCAATCGCCGCAGCAGATCTACTTGGTTTGTGCAACCGTCTGAAGCATCGCTGCAGTGGCAACTTCAACGGCCTCTCGAACAGGGCCAAGGCTTAGACGCGCGTATACCTGCGTTGCCTGAGGGCTCTTGTGGTTGAGGGCCTTGCCGATGATTGGCAGGCTGGTGCCACCCGATGCCAGCCACGACCCTAGCGTCCTGCGAAGATCGTGAATGTGTAGATTGCGCAGGTCGTAGTGCTCGACGTGCAGGCCATGCTTTTTTGCAAGCGATTCAAAGCGCTCGATGCACTGGAGCGGGAACGCCGTCGCTTCCTCTAGTGCAAGCCGATAGTCGAAGGTCTTGGCCTTGGCGCACTCAGCAATGGCCTCTACCAAGCCGACGGCGGTGCCGCGGATCAGAATCCGAGACCAGGCTCGTTGTGGGTCCACGATGTGACCGTCTGCGCCGGGGCCGGGGAAGACAAACGCCGATTTCTGGTCGGTCGCAGCGGCGGATCGCCGCTTGAGTACTTCGATCGCAGCGTGGGACAGAGGAAGTGTCTGCGAGGTGCCGTTTTTCGTCTTCTCGATGCGCCATTCTTTTCGTTCCATGTGGACATCCGCCCACTTCATCGTCAGAACGTTTTGGCGGCGCGCTCCGGTGAACAAAGCCATCATCAGGAAGTCGCGGACTACCTCGTTGGGCTCGTTCTCTAGGGCATAGAGGAGTCGAGGCATCTCGTCGGGCTGTACGAAGCGGTCACGAGAGCGTTCGGGAAACTTTTGGATGCCACGGCATGGGTGGTTGCCGTCAAACAGGCTCCACTGGATGGCCTTGCTGAACATGGAACTGAGAAGAGCAAGGACGCGGTTGGCTGTCGTTGGAATCGCGACCATCTTCGCGTGATGAGCGGTGAGCTTGGCGCGTGTTACCTCCGAAAGTCGCAACTTGGCCAAGTTGGGACCATGCACAGTCGTGTTGACGTGCCGGGCGAAGTGCGCAACATCCTCCTCGTGCGTGACCTTCCGAGGCTGCGAATGGCGCTCGTAGTAGATCTTGAATAGTTCTTCAAGCGTCATCTCGGTGCGCTTCGCGCGGCCCGAGTCAGCCGGATTGGCTTCCTGCGCTATCTGTGCGTTGAGGACGTCGGTCGCCTTACGGGCTTGCTCGATGGACAGATCGGGGTAGGGGCCGATCTTGATGCGCTCGGGCTTGCCTTTGATCTTCCGATAGAGGAGGAAAGCTTTGCGCCCTGTCTTGCCGACGCTGAGGGCCAATCCCTTGGCCTTGGCGTCGTAGTAGTAGGCTACGCCGGCGGCCGGCAAGGGCAGGGCGTCGATGGCTCGCTTGGTGAAGTCAAAGCGATTGGAGGCTGTCTTGTCGTCTGAGGGCATGGGCGGTCTTTGCTACCGGACTGCTACCGCAAGCCGGCTCTCTGATGATTTTGCTACCGCTTTTCTACCGCCTCTGTTAACCGATGGTCCAGATGCTCGTTAACCGAGAATTGGCCGGGAACCCGCATGAATGCTTGGTTCCGTTAACCGTATCGACCCTCCGGCGGTGACAGTCGGCGTGCGTTGACCATAGCAAAAATGCCGCTCATAATCCTTTGGTCGTTGGTTCAAGTCCAACACGGCCTACCAATTTACAGGTGGCATGGAGATGGCAGCCTCAGGTCCGCGCCAATCTCCCTTTTCCTGATCCGGAGAGCGCGATGGCCGCGGAAAAAACCCGTTCAGCGAGTGGTGTCCCTGGCCTCGACGAGGTGCTGCACGGCGGACTGATTTCCGGGCGGCTGTATCTGGTCGACGGAGAACCCGGCGCCGGCAAGACGACGCTGGCCCTGCAATACCTGATGCAGGGCGTGCGCGAAGGCGAGCCCACCTTGTACGTGACACTCAGCGAGACCGCGGGCGAGCTGCGCGCGGGGGCGCAGTCCCACGGCTGGACTCTCGACGGGATAGAGATCGTCGAGCTCATCGTCGACGAGGACGAGCTGTTCGGCGACTCCGAGCTGACGATGTACCACCCGTCCGAAGTCGAGCTGAACGAGACGACCAAGCGCATCCTGCAGGCGGTCGAGCGCTTCAAGCCGCGCCGCATGGTGCTGGATTCGTTGTCGGAGCTGCGCCTGCTCGCGCAGACCTCGCTGCGCTATCGCCGCCAGATCCTGGCGCTGAAACAGTTCTTCATCGGCCGTGGCTGCACGGTGCTGTTCCTGGACGATCGGTCCACCGACGGCATGGACACGCAGGTGCACAGCATCGCGCACGGCGTCATTGCGCTGGATCGCAGCGTGCCGGACTACGGGCCGGTGCTGCGGCAGCTGCGCGTCAACAAGTTCCGCGGCAGCGACTTCATCAGCGGGCAGCAGGATCTGCTCATCCGCCACGGCGGCCTGGAGGTGTTCCCGCGGCTGACGGCCCATGAGCATGGCATGCCCTACCGTCGCGACATCGTGCCGAGCGGCGTCCGCGCGCTGGACGACCTGCTGGGCGGCGGCATCGAGCGCGGTACGGCGACGCTGCTGGTCGGTCCGGCAGGGTCCGGCAAGTCCACCATCGCTGCGCAATACGCCGTCGCGGCGACGCGCCGTGGGGCGCATGCGGCCGTCTTCACCTTCGAGGAGGGGCGCACGCTGCTGCTCGACCGGCTCAAGGGCCTGGGCATGGCGGTCGACGAGGGCGTTGGGCCGGGCAAGCTGCTGGTGCGCCAGATCGACGCCGCCGAGGTGCTGCCGAGCCAGTTCACCAACATGGTCCGGGATTCCGTCGAGAAGGATGGCGCGGCCGTCGTCGTCATCGACAGCATCAACGGCTACCTCAATGCCATGCCGGAAGAGCGCGCGTTGACGATCCAGCTGCACGAGCTGCTCAACTACCTGAACAATCATGGCGTGGCGACCTTCCTGGTCGCGACGCAGTCCGGCATGCTGGGCGCCGGCATGCGCAACCCGATCGATGCCAGCTACCTGGCCGACGCGGTGGTGCCGTTCCGCATGTACGAGCATGCCGGCGCCGTCTGCAAGGCTATCTCGGTGGTCAAGAAGCGCAGCGGCCCTCACGAGGACACGATCCGCCAGCTCTGGTTCAACGCGCAGGGCGTGCACCTGGGCCCGCCGCTGGCGCATCTGCGTGGCGTGCTGTCCGGCGTTCCGGTGGAACTCGAGCGCGCGGCGAACCAAAAGGCAGAGCCAGGTGATGACCGCGCGGGATGACGCCGGACACGCGTACAGCGAACGGGTCATCGTCCTCGCACCGACGGCGCGCGATGCGGAGGTCACGGGCACGCTGCTGGCCGACGCCGGCATCGAGGGCATCGTCGCCCGGGGTTGGCGTCATGCCCAGGAGCTGATCCGCGAGGGCGCCGGGGCGCTGATGGTCACCGACGTCACGCTCGCCGACCCAGGGTTTGGGCTGCTCGGCGCTCTCGAGAGCCAGCCCGCCTGGTCGAACCTGCCCGTGCTGGCGTTGTGCCGCCAGGGCCTGCTGACGCCGGCACTGCGCGGCGCCCGGCTGCGCAACCTGACGGTGCTCGATCGCCCGACCTCCAAGCGCGCCATGCTCAGCGCGGTGATGACGGCCCTGCGCGGGCGGCGCTGGCAGTACCAGATCCGCGACCAGATCGAATCCCTGCTCCAGGCCGAGCGCTCGCTGCGCCTGGCCGACCAGCGCAAGGATGAGTTCCTGGCCACGCTGGCGCATGAGCTGCGCAACCCGCTGGCTCCCATCCGTACGGGGCTGGAGCTGTTGTCGCAGCCGGGGCACGACGCCGCCCAGCTCAAGGGTGTCACGGAGATGATGGACCGGCAGATGAGCCAGCTTCTGCGCCTCATCGACGACCTGCTGGAGGTGTCCCGGATCTCGACCGGCAAGCTGATGCTGCAGCGCGAGCGGCTGGACATGCGCCGCGTCGTCGAGACCGCGCTGGAGGCCTGTGAGCCCCTGATCGCGCGCGGCGGGCATCGCCTTGAGGTCACGCTGCCGGAAGAAGAGATCTGCGTGGATGGCGACCTGACGCGGCTCGCGCAGTCGCTGAGCAACCTGGTCAACAACGCGGCCAAGTACACGCCCGACGGCGGCCACATCACCCTGACCCTCGCCCGCGTCGGCCGTGAGGCGGTGCTGACCGTCAGGGACAGCGGCGTCGGCCTGCCGCCGGACATGATCGCTCGGGTCTTCGACATGTTCGCCCAGGTCAACCTCTCGCTCGACCGCTCGCAGGGCGGCCTGGGCATCGGCCTGGCGCTGGTCCGCAGCCTCGTCACGCTGCATGGCGGCAAGGTCAGCGCCGCCAGCCCGGGGCCGGGGCGGGGCAGCACCTTCACCATCCAGCTGCCGGTCGCACAGGACGCCGCCATGCCAGCGCCCGAGCTGCCCAAGGCCGCGCTGGCATCTGCCAGGCGGGCGCGCATCCTGGTGGTGGACGACAACGACGACGCGGCGACGTCGCTTGCGCTGCTGCTGTCCCTGTCCGGCCACGAGGTCCATGTCGAGAACGGCGGCCAGGCGGCGCTGACGGCGGCTGCGACCTTCGTGCCGGATGCCATCTTTTGCGACGTGGGCATGCCCGGCATGGGTGGCTACGAGTTCGCGGCCCGCTTGCGCCAGGACCCGCGCTACGCCGCGACGCTGCTGATCGCGTTGACGGGCTGGGGTACGGAAGAAGACAAGAAGCGCGCGCACGCGGCCGGGTTCAACGAGCACCTGACCAAGCCGGCCAGCCTGGAAGCGGTGGAGGCCGTGCTGGCCAAGCTCTAGCCTGGAAGCTCAAGGCCCGCGCGAATCGGGCACGTCGCCGTTAGGGGCTTTGGCGGCCCAATGCGCCGGATCGGCGCCCTCGCCGCGCCACTCGCCGGCCTCCTCGGCCTCGCTCCGGCCGCAGTGGCCAGAGAGCCACATCGGCCTGAAGGCCGGTTTCTCGCCCAACGGCCCCGCGTCCAGCGCCAGGTCGATGCCCTCACGCCAGGACGGCGGCAACTGGTCGACCGTCTCCGGCCCCGGTCCCCAGGCCGCGGGCGCCAGCAGCAGGGCCTCGTCGATCAGCTTCAGCAGCCCCTGCGTGGCCACGTGGCCGGCGAAATAGAGCTGCGCCTGGCCGTGCGCAGCGGATGCCAGCCGGCGTGGCACGCGCCGCGTGCAGGGCAGCGTGAAGGCGGCCGCGCCCGGCTCGCTAGCGCGGATGGCGCGGAAGGCTTCGTCGTCGATGTGCAGGTAGACGGCGGCCTGGCCCAGATCGCGGCACAGCAGCACGGCGGGATCGCGCTCGGCCGCGTCGGCCATGCGGCGCAGCTTGCTGGCGGCGGCCTTGTCGTCGAGGCGGCACACGGGCAGGTAGCCGGCCGCGGTCGGCAGCAGGGCGATGGCGCCGGCGCGGATGAGGGCCGCCGCGTTCGCCAGCAGGCGGGCTTGGGGGTTCTCGGGGTGAACCACATGGTGCAGGAAGCGTCGCATGGAGGGCCTGGCGCGGTGCCTGTCAGGGTCGGGTGTGCGTTGCCGCCTTGGGCGTGCTCCGCGGGGGCGGTTTTTCCTTGTCGGGCGGGGGGGTCTCGCCCAGCGTCCAGCGCCCGCCACCGGTCAGCTGCAGCACGCGGCGGTGAAAGCCCGCCACGGCCGCGCGGTGGGCGATGCTGATGAGCGTCGTGCCGCGCTTGCGCAGCCGCTCGTACAACCGGCGCTGGTTGGCGTCGTCCAGCGCGCTGGTGGCTTCGTCGAGGATGGCCACGCGCGGCGCGTGCACCAGCAGCCGGGCGAAGGCCAGGCGCTGCTGCTCGCCGCCGCTGAGCAGCTTCTCCCAGTCCTCGACGCGGTCCAGGCCACCGTCGCCCTCGGCGAGGTGGCGCAGCTGCACCTCGTCCAGCACCTTCAGCAGCGCCTTGTCATCCTTGCCGGTGTGCGTGCTCGGGTAGATGAGCTGGCTGCGCAGCGTGCCGCTCTGCAGATAGGGCCGCTGTGGCAGGAAGAAGACATCCTCCTGCGGCGGATGGTGGATGTTGCCGCTGCCCTGGGTCCACAGCCCGGCGATGGCGCGCAGCAGCGAGCTCTTGCCGCAGCCGCTGGCGCCGGTGATCAGCAGCGACTCGCCTGGTGGCAGCGAGAACGACAGGTTGCGCACGAGCACGCGGTCGCTGTCCGGCGCCTTGACGGTCAGCTTGGACAGCTTCAGGTCCTGCGCAGGGTGGCGCTGGATGCCGCCTTCGGGCTGCCCCGCTTCCAGCGTGGCGGCCATCAGGTGCAGGCGGTCGATGCCGGCGACGAAGCGCGAGAGGCTCTCGAAGTTGTCGACGATGAGGGACACCGCGCTCAGCACCGCCGCGAAGGCGCCGCCGGCCTGCACGGCCTGGCCCACCTCCAGGTCGCCGGCCAGCACCTGGCCGGACAGCACGACGAAGGGCACCAGGAGGCTGAGCTGGCTGAAGGAGCGCTGGAACAGGTTCAGCATGAACTGCGCCTTGATCAGCTTCTTGGTGTTCTGCAGCGCCGCGCGCAGGCGCTGGTCGAGCTGGTGGCGCTCCTGCTTCTCGCCGCGGTAGAAGGCGATGGACTCGGCGTTCTCGCGCAGCCGCATCAGGCGGAAGCGGAAGTCCGCCTCTCGCTTGAGCTGCCAGAAGTTCAGCCGGATCAGCGGTCGGCCGAACAGGCCGATGGACAGCACCGTGCCGACCAGTGCGTAGACGATCAGGAAGCCCACCAGCATCCGGGACAGACCCCATAGCACGGTGCTGAAGGCCACCAGTTGCATGGCCGAGCCGAGCAGGATGAGCAGGAAGTTCAGGGACCGGCCGGTGAAGGTGTTGACGTCGTCGGCAATGCGCTGGTCGGGGTTGTCCACGCCGGCCAGGCGGAAGTAGGCGCGGTCGCTCAGGTAGGCGTCCAGAAAGCGCCGCGTGAGCCAGCGCCGCCAGTCGTTGGCATAGGCGTCGCGCGACGCGTAATAGATGGCATAGATGGGCACCGCGAAGCCGACCACCCACAGCATGCCGCGCACGGCGGCCCAGAAGCGATCCTCGTTGCGTGCCGCCAGCGCCGAGGTCAGCTCGCCGGTCTGCCGGTTGATCAGCACGGCGAACTGCGTGTCCAGCAGCATCAGCACGACGATGCCCACCAGCACCGCCCAGGCGAGCTTGCGCCGGTCGCCCGTCCAGTAGGGCTTGGCGACGGTGATGAAGCGTGACCAGGCGGAGGAGGCTTCGGCGGCAGGGGCGCTCATGGCGGTGTGGACAGACGGAAGGTCATCGTGGCAAGCCTAGGCCGCGGCAAGGGGCCGGCGGTGTCGGACTGCATGCCGAGCCGGTGTCGCTCGCCGGCTCGATCCGTGCGACCTAGGTCTGGCCTTGGCGCGGGAGACCGGCCCAGAATCGGTTCGTCCCCGTCGCGGCCGGCCCGGCCGCGGCGACAACTTGATGGAGCCCTTGACATGAGATTGGCGAGCACCTTGAAGTCACGTCCGATGGCCTTGGCGGCCGCGCTGCTGACAGCGGCGCTGGCGCAGGCCGCGTCGCAAGCGCCGGTGGCGGCCGCGAACGGCATGGTGGTCACCGCCCAGCACCTGGCCACGCGTGTGGGCGTGGACGTGCTGAGGGATGGCGGCAATGCGGTCGACGCGGCCGTGGCCGTGGGCTATGCGCTGGCGGTGGTCTACCCCGCCGCCGGCAATCTCGGCGGCGGCGGCTTCATGACCATCCAGCTGGCCGACGGCCGCAAGACCTTCCTGGACTTCCGCGAGAAGGCGCCGCTGGCCGCCACGGCCAACATGTACCTCGACAAGGACGGCAACGTCGTCAAAGGCGCCAGCACGCTGGGCCACCTGGCGGTGGGCGTGCCGGGCAGCGTGTCGGGCATGGAGTACGCGCTGGCCAAGTACGGCACGATGAAGCGTGCCACCGTCATCGCGCCGGCTATTCACTTTGCCGAGCAGGGCTTCGTGCTCGAGCAGGGCGACGTCGACATGCTGCACGCCGCGACTGACGACTTTCGCAAGGACCCGGCCACGGCGGCCATCTTCCTGAACAAGGGCGAGCCCTTCCAGGTGGGCGGCAAGCTGGTGCAGAAGGACTTGGCCACCACGCTGAAGGCCATCCGCGACAAGGGCGAGGCGGGCTTCTACAAGGGCGCGGTGGCTGCGGCCATCGTTGCGTCGAGTCAGGCCGGCAAGGGCATCCTCGTGCAGTCCGACCTGGACCAGTACAAGACCCGCGAGCTCAAGCCGGTGGAGTGCGATTACCGCGGCTACCACGTCGTCTCCGCGCCGCCGCCCAGTTCGGGCGGCGTCATCGTCTGCGAGATCCTGAACATCCTGGAGGGCTATCCGTTGAAGGAGCTGGGCTTCCGGTCCGCGCAGGCGGTGCATTACCAGATCGAGGCCATGCGCCATGCCTACGTGGATCGCAACAGCTATCTTGGTGACCCCGACTTCGTGAAGAACCCGCTCGACCGGCTGCTGAGCAAGGAATACGCGGCCAAGGTGCGGGATGCGATCAATCCGACCAAGGCCGGCGTGTCCAAGGAGATCAAGCCGGGCGTGTCGCCGCACGAGGGCAGCAACACCACGCACTACTCCATCGTCGACAAATGGGGCAACGCGGTGTCGGTGACCTACACGCTCAACGACTGGTTCGGCGCACGCGTCACCGCGGCCAGGACGGGCGTGCTGTTGAACGACGAGATGGACGACTTCACCGCCAAGGTCGGCGTGCCCAACCTCTACGGCCTGGTGCAGGGCGAGGCCAACAAGATCGAGCCGGGCAAGCGCCCGCTGTCGTCGATGAGCCCCACCATCGTCACCAAGGACGGCAAGACCGTGATGGTGGTCGGCACGCCGGGCGGCAGCCGCATCATCACGGCGGTGCTGCATACCATGATCAACGTCATCGACTACGGCATGAACGTTCAGGAGGCGACGGACGCGCCGCGCTTTCACCAGCAGTGGCTGCCGGAAGCGACCAACGTCGAGGACTTCGCGCTGTCGCCCGACACGCGCAAGATCCTGGAAGGCTGGGGCCAGACCTTCGCCGCACCGCAGCCGGCCAACCACCTGGCCACCATCCTCGTCGGCGCGCCGACGCTGGGCGGCAAGCCGGTGGGCAAGAACCGCTACTACGGCGCCAACGATCCGCGGCGCAACACGGGCCTGGCCGCTGGTTATTGAAGCCCCTCGCCCAGCCACACCCCGCTGAACGCGAGTGTGACTGGGCGGTCCCCCGAGGGGACGGCGACGCTCGCGGCATTGAGCCGCGAGCACATCGTCATTGCGGGCCGGCTTGGGGCGCCCCGGCGCTCGGCCCGAACTCCGACGCGCTCGTCATCGCTTTGACACACAGCGCCGCCAGCATGCAGCCCTTTTGACTGATGTCGACAGGGCCTGCATGCGTTTGCCATTCCTGCTGCTCGCTGCTGCGCTGAACCTGCTGCCAGGCGTCGCGCCAGCTGCTGCGCCGGTGGAGCTGAGCTTCTCCGACTTCTTCGCCCAGCCCATCGGCCCGCGCGGCCTGGAACCCACCGAGAAGCTGAAGGCCGCCGTTGGCCATGAGGTGCGCCTGATCGGCTTCATGGTGCAGCGCGAGCAGCCGCAGGCCGGCCAGTTCTTCCTGACGCCGCGCCCCGTTTCCATGGCCGAGCATGCCGACGGCGAAGCCGACGACCTGCCCGCGGCCACCGTCACCGTGCTGCTGCCCGAGGCGCAGCGCGAACGTTTCGTCGCCCACCAGGGCGGGCCGCTGGCGCTGACCGGCCGCCTGGAATACGGCCCCACCGAGGACGAGACCGGACGCGTGTCCTGGATCCGCCTGCATGTCGCGCCCGGCGCCTTGGCCGCCAAGCCGGCGACCGCCGCTCCCCATCCGCACTGAACGCCATCCGATGAAACAAGTCCTGCTTCTTGCCTCCCTGGCCGCCGGCTCGGCGATCGCTGCACCCACCGTCACGCGGCTGACGCCGCCGAGCGAACTCTTCTCCAGCGGCCGGGCCGACCCCGTCGTCGCCCGCTTCCTGCCCGGCCAGCGCTTCGACCTGCAGGCCAGCATCAAGCCCGATGCGGGCCAGAAGATCGGCGCCGTGCGCTTCTTCGTCGACGGCAAGCCGGTGAACGCCACCGTGGCGCTGCGCGATTGCGCGAGCGGTTGCACCAAGGGCCTGGCGGCCGAGACCACGATCGCCACCGTGCGTGCGGTGTCCAGCGACGCCGCCGGCAGGCACGAGCTCAGCGTCGAGGCGACGCAAGCTGACGGCCAGAAGGTCTTGGCCAAGGGCAACTTCGAGGTCGTGCCCTTCACGGCCGCGATGGGTCCCAAGGTCAAGAACATCATCATCCTGCTCGGCGACGGCATGGGCGCCTCGCAGCGCACGGCCGCGCGCATCGTGCACGGCTACGCGCAGGGCAAGGCGCTACAGCCGCTGGCGATGGACTCCTTCACCGCAACGGCCTTGGTCAAGACCTCGTCGCTGAACTCCATCGTCACCGACTCGTCGCCGGGCATGACGAGCTACGTCAGCGGCAACAAGAACAACAACAACGAAGAGGGCGTGTTCCCCGACGATACGGTTGACGCCTTCGACAACCCGCGCGTCGAGTACCTCAGCGAGTACCTGCACCGCACCCAGGGCAAGCAGCTGGGCGTGGTCACGACGGCCGACGTCTTCGACGCTACGCCGGCCGGCAATGCCGTTCACACCAGCAATCGCGGCGCAGGCACCGGCATCGTCGACCAGTTCTTCGACGACCGCGGCCACACTGGCCTGACGGTGCTGATGGGCGGCGGCCGCAAGTGGTTCCTGCCGGCCGGCACGCCCGGCTCGGGCCGCACGGACACCAGCGACTACGCGTTCTCGGCGACCGACGCGCACACGGCCGAAATCGTCAGGCGCTGGGGCGCCTCCGCCGGCTCACTGGACAAGGGCCGCGACCTGATCAAGGAGTTCCAGGGCGCCGGCTTCAGCTACGCCGCAACCAAGGCCGACCTCGACAAGGCCGACGCCACCAAGCCCCTGCTCGGCCTGTTCGCCTTCTCCAACATGAACGTGGCGCTGGACAAGATCAACGGCCGCCGCGGCACGGAGAAGAATGGCATCAACGGCGGCAGCGTCGTCGACGACTTCGGCCTGCCCGACCAGCCCATGCTCGACGAGATGGCGGCCAAGGCCATCGGCGTGCTTAAAGCTTCGCCCAAGGGCTTCGTGCTGATGATCGAAGGCGCGTCCATCGACAAGCAGGCCCACAACATGGACACCGAGCGCTGGATGCTGGACACGCTGGAGTTCGACCGTGCCGTGCGCGTGGCCCAGGACTTCGCGGCCGAGCAGGGCGACACCCTCGTCATCGTCACGGCCGACCATGAATGCTCGGGCGCCGCACTGATCGGCGGTTCCATCGTCACCGACGCCAGGCTGGCCGAGATGGCAACGAAGAAGGGCGTGGCCAACCTGCGCAACAGCGTCGTCGGCGTCTACGAGAAGGCCGGCTTCCCGCACTACAAGATCGCCGCCGACGGCTACCCCGAGACGACGGACATCGACTTCCGCCTGCTGGTGGGCTACGGCGCCAACGCCGACCGCTACGAGGATTGGCGCACGAAGAAGACGCCGCAGCGCGACGCGCAGCAGCCCTTCGCCAGCGAGGCGCCGCTGAAGTGGTACCCGGCCAACGCGCAGGAGCGTGACGACGCGCTGGGCGACTACCTCGTCACCGGTCAGGTACCGGGTGAGTCGGCCGTGCACACGGCCACCGACGTGCCGCTGTCCGCCTACGGCCCCGGCGCGCTGGCCTTCACCGGCGTCATCGACAACACCGACGTGTTCTTCAAGCTCGCTCAAGCCGCCGTGAAGGGCGTCGTCGCGCCGGCCGATACTTCGGGCTCCAAGAAGCCGCCCAAGCCCAAGCGTTGAACCCCACCGACACCACCTCTCCCGAGCGCCGGCCCAAGCCCTGGCGACGACTGGCGGTGGTGTTGGCGCTGGCGGCGGCGCTGTGGGCGGCGTTCGAGTTCACCGGCCTGCGGGCCCAGATCAACCCGGCGACGCTGCGGGCAGGTTTTGCCGAGCACCGGCTCTGGGGCTTCGCCGCGTTCACGGCACTGTTCGTCGTCGGCAACATGATCCACCTGCCAGGCTGGTTCTTCCTCGCCGCGGCGGTGCTGGCGCTGGGGCCCGTGTGGGGCGCTCTGGCGACCTTGTCGGCGGCGCTGATCTCCTGCGTCGCCACCTTCTTCGTCGTGCGCGCCTTGGGCGCCAACGCGCTGCGCGAACTGCCCGGGTCGCTGGCACGGCGCCTGTTCGAGCGCCTGGACGCCCACCCGGTGCGCAGCGTGGCGCTGTTGCGCCTGGTCTTCCAGACGCTGCCGGCGATGAACTATGCACTGGCGCTGTCGGGCCTGCGCTTTCGTGACTACCTGCTGGGCACGCTGATCGGGCTGCCCGGGCCGGTGATCGTCTACGCGGCCTTCTTCGACACGCTTGCGGGCTGGATGGGCTGGACGGTGCATTGACCCCCCGCCTGCACGGGCGCATCGCGGCGGTGATGATGGCGACCAGCAGGGAGCTTGCATGACCCCATCCACCTCTCGTCTGTTGTGGCTGCTGGCGCTGGCGAACTTCGTCATCGGCATGGGCGCTTTCGTCGTCGTCGGCGTGCTGTCGCCGGTGGCAGCGGCCTTCGACGTCGACCGCGCCCACGCCGGTGCGCTGATGAGCGTCTACGCCGCGACCTACGCCATCGCCTCGCCGCTGCTGGTGGCCGCCACCGGCCGGCTGGACCGCCGGCGGCTGCTGACCATCGGCCTGGCGCTGTTCGCGCTCGGCGCGCTCGCGGCCGCGCTGGCGCCGAGCTTTGCACTGCTGCTGGCCGCACGGGCGCTGATGGCCCTGGGCGGCGGCCTGGTCACGCCGGTGGCGGCCTCCATTGGCGTGGCGCTGGCAGGGCCGGGCCAGCAGGGACGGGCACTGGCCGTCGTCTTTGGCGGGCTCACGTCCGCCCAGGTACTGGGCGTGCCGGCCGGTGCATGGCTGGGTTATGCCTTTGGCTGGGCTGCGGCCTTCGCCGTCGTCGCCGGGTTGTCCTTGCTGGGTCTGGTGGCCATCGTTACGGCCTTGCCCTCCGGCATCGCCGTACCGGTGGCAAACCTGGCGAGCCTGGGTGCGGTGCTGCGCAGTGGGCGGCTGATGCTGGCCATCGCGTTCACGGCCCTGTTCACCGGCGCGCTCTACGTCTGCTACACCTTCCTCGCACCGCTGCTGGAGACGCTCTACGGTCTCAGCCGCGACGGCGTCACCGGCATGCTGCTGCTGTTCGGCCTGGGCGCCGTCGTTGGCAACGCGATGGGCGGGCGGCTGACCGACGGCATCGGCTCGCTGCGCACGCTCGTCCTGCTGTGCCTGGCGCAGAGCCTGCTAATGCCGGCGCTGACCTTGCCGACCTGGCCGTTGCCCGTGGTCGGCGCGCTGATCTTCGTCTGGAGCGTGTTCGGCTGGAGTTTCATGGTGCCGCAGCAGGCACGCCTGGCGGCGCTGGACCCGGCGCGGCTGCCGGTGCTGTTCGCGCTGAATGCGTCGGCCATCTACGTCGGCGCGACGCTGGGTTCGAGTGTGGGCGGCGCGGTGCTGAAGGGCCTCGGCCTGCATGCGCTGGGCCTGTTTGGCGCCACGCTGGCCCTGCTTGGTCTGGCCTCATTGGCATTCCGTCGCTGACCTTGGACAGGGGCTTTGCCGGCCCCGCATACTGGCCACCCCTATCGGAGACACGACCCATGAAGACTTGGCTGATCGCCACTCTCGCCCTGGCTGCCGCAGGCGCGCAAGCGCAAGGCACCGACCCGCTGAAGGCCGCCGTCGCGGCCGACCACCGTTCGGTGGGCAATGTCGCCCGCGACGTCTACCGCCACCCTTACGAGACGCTGGCCTTCTTCGGCATCAAGCCGACCGACACCGTCGTCGAGCTCGCCCCCGGCCCCGGCGGCTGGTACACCGAGATCCTCGCGCCCTACCTGTCTGCACAAGGCCAGCTCTATGAGGCCGCTGACGATCCGGCCTCCAGCTCCGCCTACAACCAGCGCAGCGCGGCCCGCTTCAAGGCCAAGATGGATTCGATGGGCGTCTACGGCAAGGTCAAGATCACCGTCTTCGACCCCGTTGCCGGCAAGCTCGACATCGCGCCCGCGGGCAGCGCCGATGCGGTGCTGACCTTCCGCAACGTGCACAACTGGATGGACGCCGGCACCGCCCAGGCCGTGTTCAATGCAGCCTTCAAGGCGCTGAAGTCCGGCGGCACGCTGGGCGTCGAGGAGCACCGCCTGCCGGCCTCGCGCACGCAGGACCCCAAGGCCGGCACGGGCTATGTGCAGGAGGCCACGGTCATCAAGTTCGCCGAAGCCGCCGGCTTCAAGCTGGCCGGCCGCAGCGACATCAACGCCAACCCCAAGGACACGGCGGATCACCCCGATGGTGTCTGGACCCTGCCGCCGACCTATGCGCTCAAGGACAAGGACCGCGCCAAGTACCAGGCCATTGGCGAGAGCGACCGCATGACCTTGAAGTTCACGAAGCCCTGATGGGTCGGCGGCACGCGGTCATCGGCTATGGCCGCTTGGCAGCGGCGCTGGTGCCGGCGCTGCGTGCGGCGGGTGAGGATGTCGTCGTCGGACGGCGTTCGCCCGGCGATGGTGAACTGGGCGTGGCGGATGCGATGCGCGCCGCCGACTGGGTCTGGTTGACCGTGCCGGACGACCACATCGCCGCCATCGCCGCAGCTCTGCCATGGCGAGCGGGCCAGCTGGCCCTGCACTGCAGCGGCGCAACGCCGCTCGCCGCGCTGGCGCCAGCGCCGGCCGCGGCCGGCTTTCATCCGCTGAAGTTGCTGGCCGGCGACGCGGGCCTGGCGGGCGCTCACGTCGGCATCGAGGCCGACGCCGCTCAGCAGCCTGTGCTGCAAGCACTCGCCCACGCACTGGGCCTCGTGCCGCTGGCGCTGCCGGCGCCGATGAGCGGCGAAGCGCGCGCGGCCTATCACGCGGCGGCCAACCTGGCGGCCAGCGGCGTGCTGGCCGTGCTGGCCGAGGCGCAGTCGCTTTGGGTGGCAGCGGGCCTGGCGCCGTCCGACGCGTTGCCGGCACTCACGCCGCTGACCCGTGGCGCGCTGGACACGGCCCTGGCGCGCGGGCTGGCCGGCGCCGTCTCCGGGCCCGTCGCCCGTGGCGACGCCGGCGTGCTGGCCCGCCACCTGGACGCACTAGCCGCCGCCGGCCTGGACACCGACCTGTTGCTGGCGCTGGGCCGGCGACAGCTCGCGCTGGCCGAGGCGGCCGGGCGCCTGGATGCAGCGCAGCTCACGGCGCTGCACGCTCTGCTGGGTTCGCGATGAATACGCTTGCAGCTGGCGTGACAAAGGCCGCGTTCGGCCGTCAGCCTGGCATTTGGCGGCGAGCCGCGCGTCCTAGACTGCCCAGATTCCCGTCGCCGTTGCCGGGACAGGGAGTTCCAGATGTCCGACGCGTCCATCCAGACCATGATCCGGGCCGACGCCGCCCAGATCCTGCACGACGTCGTCGAAGAGCTGCCCGATGCCCGCGAGCGCCTGGCCTACGTGCGCAGCATGACGGAGCAGGCCGCCACCAAGGTGCTCAACCTGGTGGAAGCCGCGGCCGATGACGCCGAGGCCGTGCGCAAGAAGGGCCGCGAACTGTCCGACGCGCTGAACCGCCTGGCCCTGTCCAGCAACATCAGCCCCGAACGGGCTCGCGCGCTGATGAAGCTGTGCGCGGCCTATGCCGCCGACGCCGCGAGCTTTGCGGCGCGCGAGAAGTCGCTGCACACCGAGATCATGATGTCGCAGGACTTCCAGGATCTCTCCGGTCAGGTCATCAACAAGGTCAGCAAGATGCTGGAGCGCGCCGAGCCGCCGCTCAAGGACCTGATCCAGTCCATGCCCAAGCCGGCCCCGGCCGCCGCGACCGCGGAACTCGGCGGCGTGCAGACGCCCGACAAGGCCCTCAAGCAGGACGATGTGGACGACCTGCTGGCCTCACTGGGTTTCTAAAGCCAAGCTGCCGGGTCGAGCCGGTAGTAGCCGCTCAGCTCGGCATACAGCGCCGGGTGGCCCGTGGCCAGTTCGATGGGCCGCTCGAAGAACAGTTCGCTGACGACGGCGAAGAACTCCGCCGGATCAGTGGCCGCGTAGGCATCGATCAACCCGGGCTCGCCGCGCGCGAGCCGCCAGCGCAGCATGTCGTACTCGTTCTGCATCACCGTGGACCAGCGCCGGTAGGCCTCGGCCGTCGGCAACGCGGGTGCACCGTTGGCGCGGCCACCGGCCTGGTCGAGCTGGTGGGCGAACTCGTGGATGACGACGTTGTGCCCATCACCCGGCGTGGCTGCGCCGCGCCTGACTTCGTCCCAGGCCAGCAAGACCTGGCCCTGGCTCCAGCTCTCGCCGGCCAGTACGCGGCGCTGGTCGGACAGCACGCCGCTGGACTCGGTCACCGGCCGGTCGACGACGAAGGCGCCCGGGTAGACCAGCACCTGGCGCAGTTCGGGGTAGACGCCGCGCGTCGCACCGAGCAGCGGCAGGCAGGCCAGCGCGGCGATGGTCACGCGGATTTCATCGGTTACGCGCAGGCCGCGGCAGCCGATGATGGGTTTTTCGGCCAGGAAGACCTGCATCAGCGCCTTGAGCTTGAGCTGCTGGCGAGCCGGCAGCCTCGAGACCAGCGGCACCTGGCGGCGCAGCAGCCGACGCCAGGCCTGCGGGAAGGGCCGGCCGGCGATGCGCTCGCGCCGACGGCGCACCCACAGCGGCCACAGCGCGACAGCCGCGGCGGCCAGCAGGGCAAGGCAGAAGCAGATCAGCAGCGGCATGGAGCGTCCCGGTGGTTCCGCCTGCAACTGGGTGTGGCAAGGCGCTTTGCAAGCCCCGCGACCGACGCAGGCGGATGGCAAAGGCAGCGCACAAGCGCGAGCACGGCGTACACGCTAGTCTGCGCCCATGTCCATTCCCATGCCCATCGAACGCGAATCGCGTCTGCAGGCCTGGCAGGTGCTGCTCGGCGGCATCTGCGCGCTGGTGCTGACCATTGGCCTGGCCCGCTTCGCCTACACGCCGCTGCTGCCGCAGATGCACACCCAAGCCGGCCTGGGCGTGGCCGATGGCGGCATGCTGGCGGCCATCAACTACGCCGGCTACATGAGCGGCGCGCTGTTGGCGGCCTGGATCGAAAGCCCGATTTGGCGTCAGCGCCTGTACAGCTGGGGTCTGCCGCTGGCCCTGGTCATCACGGCGCTGATGGGCCTGAGCACGCAGTTCGGCGTCTGGGCGCTGTCACGCTATGTCGGCGGCCTGTGTGGCGCCGCGGGCATGCTGCTGGGCTCGGGCCTGGTGCAAGGCTGGCTGATGCGGTCGGGGCGGCGGCCCGAACTGGGCCTGTACTTCGTCGGCCTGGGCCTGGGCATCGTCGTGTCGGCGCTGGGCGCGATGGGCATGACGGGGCTGAACCTCGGCTGGGCCGCACAGTGGCAGGGCTTTGCGCTGCTGGGACTGGCCTTCCTGATTCCGGCCTGGGCCTGGCGCCCGCCGGTGCCGCCGCCAGTGGTCAAGGCTGCGAATGGGGCGGCACCCAGCCGGCGCTGGATGGCGTTGATGGTCGCGGCCTACTTCTGCGCGGGCTGGGGCTTCGTCATCAACGCGACCTTCACGGTCGCCATCGTCGAGAAGCAGCCGCTGCTGGCCGGGCAGGGGCCGTGGGCCTGGCTGCTGGTCGGGCTGGCGGCCACGCCGGCGGTGTTCGTGTGGGATCGCATCGCGCGGCGCACCGGCGATGTCGGCGCGCTGCTGATCGCCTTTGGCGTGCAGATCGTTGGCGTGCTGCTGCCGATGCTGGCCGGTGGCCTCATCGCTTCCCTGCTGGGCGCGTTGCTGTACGGCGCGACTTTCATCGGCATCGTCAGCCTGACGCTGGCCCTGGTGGGCCGGCGCTCACCCGCCAACCCCGGCAAGGCAATGGCACGGCTGACGCTGAGCTATGGCGTGGCGCAGGTCAGCGCGCCGGCGCTGACGGGACGCATGGTCGAGGCCAGTGGCAGCTTCGACGCGGCGCTGTGGCTGACGGCGGCCGTGCTGGCCGCCGGCATGCTCGCCCTGGTGGGCGTGCTGCGCGAATCGCGCTGATCAGCGGCCGGGCAGGGTGCCCGAGCGCGTGCGGCGCGCGGCGTCGGACATCGCCTCTGCGTCGCGCCTGTCCTGCTCGCGGTCCGCGGCGGTGCGGCAGGTGATCTTCTGGAACTTGCTGCCGGTGATCTGCTCGCGCTCGCAGACCGTGGTGGGATCGATGGCAGCGACCTGCTGCGGCGCCTCGTTGACGGCAGGCGTGCCGGCACAGCCGATCAGCATGGCGGGAAGCAGGAGCAAAAACAGGCGTTTCATGATGTCGGAGCCGGGGGTGGGCCAAGGGCACCTCGCTTCGACCTTTCGGGAAGCGGGTTGTGGAAACGGGATGAACGGGCTTATTTGCCCGTGGTCAGGCCCTGGAAGTTGCGTCGTGCCTCTTCCACCTGGGCGACGCCTTCCTGGGCGGCCTTGCGCTGCTCGGCGGTGCGGCAACGCGTGGTCGGCAGGCTGGTGCCGGTGCGGGCCTCGCGCTCGCAGATGGTGTCCTTGTCGACAGGCGCCAGCGCGACCTCCTGCTTGGGTTCGGTCGGCGCGGACGCGCAGGCGGCCAGCAGCAAGGGGATCAAGGGCAGCAGCAATCGTTTCATGGCGAAAGACAGTCGAGGTTAGGCGCCGCAGAATACCGCGCGCCTGACTTCCCAACACCATGACATGCGACACCTGCTGACAACCCTAGCTCTCGCCGGACTGCTGCTTTCGCCGGCGTTTGCCCAGCCCGCGCCGGTGGCCCGCAGCTTCGACGCCGCCGCGGCCAACGGCCTGCAACGCCTCGTCGACCCCGAGATCTCGCCGGATGGCCGCTGGGTCGTCTACGGCCTGCGGGCGGCCGACATGGCCAAGGACAAATTCCAGACCGACCTCTGGCTCGCGCCGACGGCGCCCGGCAGCGTGCCGCGGCGCCTGACCTTTGCCGGCGACGTCACCGGCAAGCCGCACTGGGTCGGCCCGACGGGTGACGCCATCGCCTTCCTGGCCGCGCGTGGCGGTGAGGAGGACAAGAAGAACGGCCCGCAGCTCTGGCGTCTGCCGGTCGCTGGCGGCGGCGAGGCCGAGAAGCTGACCGACGTGAAGGGCGGCGTCGAGGACTACGCCCTGTCGCCCGACGGCCGCCGCGCCGTCCTCGTCGTCATGGACGAGGCACCCGACCCCGAGACACTGGGTGGCTGGCAGCGCAAGACGGCCTTTCCCATCGTCATCGACCGCTTCCACTTCAAGCAGGACCGCGAGGGTTATCTCGATGGCCGCCACAAGCACCTTCAGCTCTTCGACCTGGCCAGCCGCAAGGCCGAGGCGCTGACCCGCGGCGACTTCGACGAGACCGCGCCGGCCTGGAGCCCGGATGGCCGGGAACTGGCCTTCCTCAGCAACCGCGCGGCCGAGCTGGACCGCACCGAGGCGACCAGCCTCTTCGTCATGCCCGCTGTACCCGGCGCCGCGCAGCGCGCGCTGGCCACGCTGACGACGGACAACGACGATGCCCATCCGGCCTGGAGTCCTGACGGCCGCCTCATCGCTCTGCCCACGGGCGACGAGATCAAGTGGAGCGCCTACCAGCAATGGCGCGTCAGCCTCTACGACGCAGCCAGCGGCGCGGCCCGCGTGCTGAGTGCGGGCCTGGACCGAGGCTGGCAGCCCCAGCTCGCCTGGACGCCGGATGGCACGGCCCTCGTCGGCGTCGTCGACGATGACAGGCACAGCCAGCTCGCGCGCATCACGCTGGCGGACGGCAAGCTGCAGCGGCTGAGCGGCCCGGGCACGGCCGCGATGGCCAGCGTGGCGCGCGACGGCCGCATCGCTTTCCTGGCCGGCGGCTTCAGCCAGCCGGCCGAACTGAAGCTGCAGGAGCCCGGCGCAGCTGCACCGCGGGCACTGACGGCCCATCACGACAGCTGGCGTGCCGGCCTGGCGCTGTCGACGGTGCGCGAGTTCGCGGTGAAGAGCGCGGACGGCGCCGAGGTCCGTGGCCTGCTGGCCCTGCCGCCCGAAGCCAGGCTGCCGCTGCCCACGGTGCTCTTCGTCCACGGTGGCCCCAACGGCCAGGATGCCCACGAACTGGCCGGCCGCAGCGTGCTGCGCGAGCGCCTCGTCGCGGCCGGCTACGCCGTGCTGCAGGTCAACTACCGTGGCAGCAGCGGCCGCGGCCAGGCCTTCCAGCGCGCCATCCATGCGGACTGGGGTCATCTCGAAGTGCAGGACCTGCACGCGGCCGTGGACTGGGCCGTCAAGCAGGGCATTGCCGACCCGGCGCGCCTGGGCGTGGGCGGCTGGAGCTACGGCGGCCTGCTGACCGATTACCTGATCGCCAGCGACAACCGCTTCAAGGCCGCCGTCAGCGGTGCCGGCAGCGGCAACCAGCTCAGCATGTTCGGCGCCGACCAGTACGCCGTGCAGTACGAGCGCGAGATGGGCCTGCCCTGGGCGCAACGCGAACGCTGGCTGAAGGTCTCCTACCCCTTCTTCAAGGCCGACCGCATCAAGACGCCCACCCTCTTCCTCGGCGGCGAGAAGGACTTCAACGTGCCCATCGCCGGCGGCGAGCAGATGTATCTGGCGCTGAAGATGCTGGGCGTGCCGACCCAGCTGGTCATCTACCCGGGCCAGTTCCACGGCCTGTCGTTGCCCAGCTACCAGCGCGACTGGGAGGCCCGTTTCATCGCCTGGATGGACCGCTATCTGAAGCCCTAGGAGCCTTCGGGGCAGAGGGCGTGGCCCGCGCCGGAGCGAGTTGCGGGGCCAGTCCAGGCGCCGGCGAGGCGTGGGGCGGACCCCACAACGAGCCGGCAACGCCGCATGGGTCTGCAAATCGCCCCGGCCCTGCGGGTTGAGCCTGGCAGGGGGCGCATGCGTTGTTGCTCGTCGTTGTGGGTCCCAACCCATGGCCTCCTCGCGCCTAGCCTGCGCCCCCTGCCAGGCTCAACGCGGGCCACGCCCTCTGCCCCGCAGGCTCCTAGCAACCTTTCGCCACGAAGTAACTCCCTGTGAGCCGGTCATCCGCCGAGGCGCTGCGGTGGTTAGAGGAGTACGGCCGCGTCCTGCGGTCTGGAGAGTCCTCATGAAACGAATCGCCCTGGCGCTTGCGCTGATTGCTTCGACCTTGCTGTCCGGCTGCATCGTGGTTCCCGCCCACCGCGGCTATTACGGCGGCTATCACCGTGATTACGACCGTGATCATGACCGCGACCGTGGCGGCTATGACCGTTACGGCCCGAGGTAATTCTGTGTGAAGCCGTCATCCGCCCGCCCTGTGCGGGAGTTGGAAGGCGGTGGCCGCCTGGTGCGGCAAGGAGCAATCACATGAAACACCTCACGTTGTGCGCCGCCCTCGGCGCCGCCACCCTGCTGTCCGCCTGTGTGGTGGTGCCCGCCCATCGCGGCTATTACGACGGCGGCTATGCCGCTGCGCCGGCCGTCGTTGTCGACGCGCCACCGCCGGCGCCCTATGCCGAGGTGGTCCCCGTCACGCCCTATCCGGGCGCGGTCTGGATTGGCGGCTACTGGGGCTGGAGTGGCGGTCGCCACCAATGGGTGCCCGGCTACTACGAGCGCCCGCGGGCCGGCTACCGCTATGAGCCGCACCGCTGGGAAAACCATGGCGGCCGCTGGCATCTGCGCGCCGGCGCGTGGGTCAGGCTCTGATCTCGCCGTCCCTGGGCGGCGCCGATGACGGCGCGGGTGGCGCCACTGCAAGCCCAGCGCGCTGGCTGTCGGCCCAGAGCCGCTCGGCCTGAGCGTAGTCCTCGTCATCCAGCTCCAGCACCTCGATCGGACCGGCCGCGGGCCAGGCCAGCGTGGCCGATGCCGTGGTCGCCGGCCCGTCCTGCGCGCTGGGCTGCAGGGCGCGCAACCGCGCGGCCAGATCGGTCAAGGCCGGCGAAGCGGCGGTCGCCGCCAGCATCTCGGCCTGCACCGCGGCCCGGACGAGAACCCGGCCTGGCAGCGCGGCCACGCCCGCCCAGCCGGCCTCGTCGAGCTGTTCCTCCACCCGCATCAGTTCCCGCAGGGCCAGCGCATCGTCGCCGAGGGCCAGCAATTCGGCCCGCAGATCGGCTCGCAGCCGCATCAGCCCCGGATCCTGGGCCGGCGCCTGGCGGCGTTCGACCCAGGCCAGCCTCGGCAGGCCGGCGCGCCAGAGCACCTTGAAAGGGCGGCGTATCAGCCCGCGCAGCCAGCGCAGCCGGGCCTTGGCAGATGGGTCAGCCGGTGCCCGCCTGTCCCGCGGCGGTGCCGAACGTGATGTGCCCGAGATCCTCGAGGCGTGGCCGATATGCATGTGTGCCCTTCGTCATCCCTGTCCCGCCGTGCGTTGCGGCCGAGAGGGGGACGGAGATTCTGGACACGCGCTACGTCCGCCGTGCACGGCGAACTAGGGATGTCGGCCTGTTTCAGCGACAGGCCCTTGAATTGAGGGCCGAGAGCGCCTACTGACTCAAACTCTTTCGATGATGGTCGCGATGCCCATGCCGCCGCCCACGCACAGCGTCACGGCGCCGGTCTGAAGATCGCGGCGCTCCAGTTCGTCGAGCAGGGTGCCAAGCAGCATCGCGCCGGTCGCACCCAAGGGGTGGCCGAGCGCGATGGCGCCACCGTTGACGTTGACGCGCTCGCCGTCCAGTCCGAGGTCGCGCATCGTCTTCAAGGGCACGGCAGCGAAGGCCTCGTTGATTTCCCACAGGTCGATATCTTCGGCTCGCATGCCGGCTTGCTTCAGGGCTTTGAGACAGGCGGGCGTCGTGCCGGTCAGCATGATGGTCGGCTCGCTGCCGACGACGGCAGCCGCGCGGATGCGCGCGCGCGGCTTCAGGCCAGCGGCCTCGCCGCCCGCCCTGGAGCCGACCAGCACCAGCGCGGCGCCGTCGACGATGCCCGATGAATTGCCCGCGTGGTGGCGGTGCTCGATGGCTGCGGCCTGCGGGTAGTTGCGCAGCGCCAGCGGGTCGAACTTCGCGCCGAGCTTGACGAAGCTGGGGTTGAGCGCGGCCAGCGTCTCGGCGGTCGTCTGCGGGCGGATGGTCTCGTCCTCGGCCAGCAGCAGCGTGCCGGCTTCGTCACGCACAGGCACGAGGGCGCGGTCGAAGCGGCCTTCGGCGCGGGCCGAGGCGGCGCGTTGGTGCGAGCGTGCGGCCCAGCTGTCCAGCGCCTCGCGCGTGAAGCCTTCCAGCGTCGCGATCAGGTCAGCGCTGATGCCCTGTGGCACGAAGCCGATGGCGTTCACCACTCGCTCGTCGAGCATCCAGGCGCCGCCGTCGCTGCCCATCGCGACGCGGCTCATGCTCTCCACACCGCCGGCCACGACCAGGCGCTCGAAGCCGCTGGCGACCTTGGCCGCCGCGAGGTTGACACTCTCCAGCCCCGATGCGCAAAAGCGCGACTGCGTGACGCCGGCCACCGACTGCGCCCAGCCCGCGTCCAGCACGGCCGTGCGGGCGATGTCGCCGCCCTGCTCGCCGATGGGCGTGACGCAGCCGAGGACGATGTCGTCGACCAGCGCGGTGTCGAGGTGCGTGCGTTCACGCAGCGCTTGCAGCAGCGTGCGCACCAGCCAGATCGGCGTGGCCGCGTGCAGCGAGCCTTCGGCCTTGCCCTTGCCGCGCGGCGTGCGGCAGTGGTCGTACAGATAGGCGTCGAACATGGCGGTCGGTCCCTTCGGTGAGCGGGCCATTGTCGGCGTCAGCGCCAGGCCGCCGCACGCCCGTGCAGGAATTGCCGCACCGCCTCGTCGGCCTCCAACGAGATCGCGCGCTCGTAGGCCTCGCGAGCGTCGGCATGCCGGCCGCTGCGGCCCAGCAGCTCGGCGCGGACGGCCCAGTAGGGCTGGTAATCGCCCAGCGCGGCCTGCAGCGCGTCGAACCGGGCCAGGCCGGCCGCCGCGTCGCCTGCCTGGGACAGCGCGACCGCATGGTTCAGCGCCGCGACGGGCGAGCCGGTCAGTTCGCACAGCACCGCGTAGAGCTGCTCGATCGCGGCCCAGTCGACGCGGCCACGGCGCCGGCCTTCCAGGTGGGCCGACTGCACGGCCGCCTCGAGCTGATAGCGGCCGGGTCGGCCGTGGCTGACGGCCAGGTGCAGCAGGCCCTCGGCTTCGTCGATCGCCGCGCGGTCCCACAGCGCCGGGTCCTGTTCGGACAGCGGCACGTAGCCGCCGGTAGCGTCGCGACGCGCACCGCGGCGAGCGTGCGAGTACAGCATCAGCGCCAGCAGGCCGAGGGCTTCGGGCTCTTGCGGCAACAGCGATGCGACGAGGCGGGCGAGCCAGATCGCCTCGTCGGCGAGTTCGCGCCGGCGCGGGTCGGTGCCGGCCGCGTCGGTCCAGGCGTCGGCATAGACGGCATAGATGGCCGACAGCACGGCGCCCAAGCGTTCGCCCAGCTCTGCGTGCGCAGGGACCTGCAGGGGGATGCCGGCCTGGCGGATCTTGGCCTTGGCACGCACGAGGCGCTGGCTCATGGCAGCCGGCGCGACGAGGAAGGCAGCGGCGATGGTCGCCGCGTCGAAGCCGAGCACGGCCTGCAGCATCAGCGGTGCGCGGGCCGATGGGTCGATGGCCGGGTGGGCGCAGGCGAACATCAGCTCCAGGCGGCGGTCCGGCAGAGCGAGCGAGTCGGCCGGCGCCTCCAGCGCGGCCAGCCATTCCAGCCAGGCCGCGGCTTCCTCGCCGCGGCGCCGGCCGCGCAGCGCGTCGATGGTCTTGCGGCGCGCGACGGTCAGCAGCCAGGCCTCGGGGTTGGCCGGCACGCCGTCCAGCGGCCAGCGGGTCAGCGCGGTCTCGAAGGCGTCGGCCAGCGCGTCCTCGGCACCGGCCACGTCGCGCGAGCGCGCCGAGAGATAGGCGACAAGGCGGCCGTAGCTGCGCCGGGCCGCCTGCTCGGCGGCCGTGGCCGGCGCGGCGTCGGTGCTCACATCGGCCAGATCGGGCGCACCTCGACACTGCCATGGCTCGCCCCGGGGCAGCGCGCCGCCCAGCTCAGCGCGGCGTCGAGGTCGGGTACGTCGATCAGGAAATAGCCGCCGAGCTGCTCGCGCGTCTCGATGAAAGGACCGTCGAGCACCTCGGTCTTGCCGCCGCGCACGCGCACCGTCGTCGACAGGTCGGCCGGTTTCAGCCGGTTGCTGCCGCGGATCAGGCCGGCCTTGGTCAATGCCTCGGTGTAGGCCGCATAGGCGGCCAACGCGGCGCCGCGGTCGGCGTCGCTCAGCGCCGCGAAGCCGGTGGGATCGGCGTGGATCAGAAGCATGTATTCCATTGGAGTCTCCTTGAAGGTCGGACGGCGCGACATGCGCCGTCCGACAATGACGTTCGGCCGTCCCGCCATTTCGACATCGGCGCTCAAAAAATCTCACATCGAGCGCGAGGCCAGCTCCTTCATGATCTCGTTGGTGCCGCCATAGATGCGCGTCACGCGCGCGTCGGCCCACAGCTCGGCGATCGGTGTCTCCAGCATGTAGCCATAGCCGCCGAAGAGCTGCAGGCAGGCATCGGTCAGGCGCGAGGCGAGGTCGCTGCACCAGGCTTTCACGAGGGCTGCACGGGCCGCGTCGAGTTCGCCCTTCAGGTGCGCGGTGATCGCCGCGTCGACGAGGGCGCGGGCGGCCAGCACATCGCTCTGCGCCTGGGCCAGCACGAAGCGCGTGTTCTGGAAGTTCCAAATGGGCTGGCCGAAGGCTTCGCGCTGCTTGGCGTAGGCGACTGTGTCGTCCAGCGCGCGCTCCATCATCGCCACCGCCTGGCAGGCGATGACCAGGCGCTCCTGCGGCAGCTCGCCCATCAGCTGGCCGAACGCCAGGCCTTCGCTCGCGCCGAGCAGGTGGGCCGCGGGCACGCGCAGCTCGTCGAAGAAGAGTTCGCTGGTGTCCTGCGCGTGCAGGCCGATCTTGTCCAGGCGCCGCCGCGTCAGGCCCGTCGTGTCGGCGTCGATCTCGGCGGCGATCAGAGACAGGCCTTTTGCCGGGGACTCGCCGGGCGCCTCTCCGGTGCGGCAGACGACGACGATGAGGTCGGCGTTCTGGCCGTTGGTGATGAAGGTCTTCTGGCCGCTGATGACGTAGTGGTCGCCGTCCAGGCGCGCCCGGGTGCGGATGGCCTGCAGGTCCGAGCCCGTGCCGGGTTCAGTCATCGCAATGGCACCGACGCGCTCGCCCGTGGCCATGGCCGGCAGCCAGCGCGCCTTCTGCGCATCGCTGCCGTGGCGTAGCAGATAGGGCGCGACGATGGCCGAATGCACACTGCCGCCGAAGCCGCCCAGGTTGGCGCGCGCGGCCTCCATGACGATGACGGCCTCGTGGCCGAAATCGCCGCCGGAGCCACCGAGGTGTTCAGGCATGGCCGCGCAGAGCAGGCCTTGCGTGCCGGTCTCGCGCCAGGTGTCGCGCTCCATCAGGCCAGCCGCGCGCCAGCCTGTTGCGCGCGGCACCCAGCGTTCGGCGAAGAAGCGCGCGGCGCTGTGCTGCAGCAGGCGGTGCTCGTCGGTCATCCAGGTCGCAGGGAAGAGCGGCAGGGGCATGGTTTGCGAAGCGGCGCGGGGAGGCTCATGATGCCAGCGCATGAACACCGCACTCGAATACCTGGCCCGTGACCTGCATCTGGCCGACCGCGACTCGTTGGGTCTGGCCTTCGGCCATGCCTGCGTGCAGCGCGTGCGCCACCTGCTTGAAGACGCCGACGTGATCCGTTGCCTGGACACGCTGGGCGACGTGGTGGCCGGTCGCGCGGATGAGAACCAGCTCACCGCGGCGCGGGCCGAGGCGGCGCGACTGGCCAACCACCACCCGGGCTCGAAGTCCATCGACGGCTGCGGCCACGCGGCCGTGTCGGCCTCCTACGCCGTGGCCAAGGCGCTGGAAGGCAAGGGCTTGCAGGCGGCCAGTTACGCGGCCTACGCGACGGTCTACGCGCAAGGTGGCGCCGCAGCGGTGGCCGAGCGCGAGTCGTTCGACGCCGAGTTCGGCTGGCAGTGCGACTGCCTGGCCAGGCTGGCCGCTCAGTCGGCGCGGCCGATGCCGACAGCCTCTTCCAGCGTCGCGATCTCTTCCTCGACGTAGGTCGCGAGCCGGCCGAGGTTGGGCAGCGCGTCCGTCGCGATCAGCCCGAAGTAGAGCGTGCCGGCGTAGCTGAACAGCGTGATGTTCATCAGATGCGTGGCCGGCATGGTCGACAGCGGGTGCATCTCGCGCAGCTCGGCGCCCTTCATGTAGAGCTTCTCGGCCGGCCCGGGCACGTTGGATACCAGCGTGTTGCCCAGCGGCGTGAGGCTGTCGGCCAGCTTGAGCATGCCGGCGATCTGGCCGAGCAGGCCGGTGAGGATGGTGTAGGTCTCGACGGCCTCGGGCGCGACCGCGTCGATCATGGCCCGCACGTTGCGCAGCGAGTAGCCGACGTTGCGCAGGCGCACGTAGGCGTCGTCGGTGGGGGGCGACAGGTCGACGAGGATGATGCCGATCTTGTTGCCCGCGGCCTTCTCGCCCTCACTTCCCTTTTGGCGCAGGTTCACCGGCATCTGGATGGTGATGGGCCGGTCCAGCTCCACGCCCTCGTCGGCCAGGTAGCGGTGCATGGCGCCATCCAGCGCCGTCAGTGCGACGTGGTTGAGCGTGGCGCGCGCGACCTTGCGGATGGCGTCGATGCGGGCCATGGGCACGGCGGCCGTGGCGAACTGACGGCCAGGCGTGGCATTGCCGGTGAAGGGCGTGCCGCCGCTGGCCATGAAGGGCAGGGCGATGGCGTTCTTGGTCAGCTTGACGGCTTCCAGCGCCAGCATGGCCGTGAGCCGGCCGATGCCGACGGCGCGCTTGCTGTTGGCCGTGAGCTGCTTCCACACCGTGCCGGCCACGGCCTGGTCCAGCCGCTTCTTGCGCCCGAGGCCGCTGGCTCGGCGCGTGTGGGACAGGGTCCACACCGGCGTGACGGTGTCGTCGTCGGCCGTGGTGCGCAGCGACTCGACGCCCCAGCGCGTCATCGTGATGCCGTCGGCCACCGCGTGGTGCATCTTGTAGTAAATGGCGAACTGGCGGTCCCACAGACCGGCGATGACGTGCACCTCCCACAGCGGCCGGCTGCGGTCCAGCATGGGTTCGTGCAGCTTGGCCGCCAGCGCGTAGAGGGCCTCGCGGTCGTTGTGGCCGGCCTTGAGCTTGTGGAAGAAGACATGCTGCTCCAGGTCCACCGCCTCGGCCGTGCTCCAGCTCGGCATCAGCCCCGCGGACACGAAGTTGATGACCTGGTCGAACGGCGCCTGGACGTCGGTGTGCGTCAGGAACTCTTCATGCAACTGCTTCGCGAAGTTGGCGCCCGCGCCCTTGGGCAGCTGATGGATGTGCAGGCCGGCCACATGCTTGGGGCTGGCCTCGTTCTCGGCGATGAAGAAGGCGAGGTCGAGCAGGGAGAGTCGGCTCATTGCTGCACTTGGAGTGGCGGGCGACCCAGCATAGGCGCGCCCAGGGGCCGGTCAAGGGCGGGGAATCACGCGTCCGCCGCGTCGCCGCTGCCGGCCTTGCGCCTGCCGCTGCGCTTTTCCTTGTCGGCCAGGCGCTCGGCTTCCTGCCTGGCCGCCTTGCGCGCCTCCTCGTCGGCCGCGGCCTGGCGCCAGGCGCTCATCTCGGCGGGCGTCTCCAGCGTGATGCGGCCCAGCAGCCCTTGACGGAAGTCGATCAGCAGGGCCTCGGCGGCCTTGTGCATCTGCACCGCACCGCCGCGCACCTTGGCGCCGCGCTTGCTGCCGATGGCCTCCAGCACGGTGTCATCGGCGCCCAGCTCGGCCAGGCCGTAGCGGTCCTGCAGCCGCTGCGGGTAGCGGCGCTTGAGCACCGCGATCAACTCCAGCGCCACCTCCTCCTCGTCGAAGGCGTTGCGGCCGATCGCGCCGCTGGCGGCGAGGTGGTAGCCACTCTGCTCGATGGCGATGCGCGGCCACAGCATGCCGGGCGTATCGAACAGGTAGAAGCCGTTCTCCAGCACGATCTTCTGCTCGAGCTTGGTGATGCCGGGTTCGTCGCCGGTCTTGGCCGCCTTGCGGCCCACCAGCGTGTTGATCAGCGTGCTCTTGCCGACGTTGGGAATGCCGCAGATCAGCACGCGCAGCGGCTTGTGCATGTCGCCGCGCAGCGGCGCCAGCTCCCGGCAGGCCTTGATGAGGGCGCGCGCGGGAGACTTGTCGCCCGCGTCCAGCGCAATGGCGCGGGTGTAGGGTTGGGCGTTGTAGTGGGCCAGCCAGTCGGCCGTGACCGCCTCGTCGGCCAGGTCCTGCTTGTTCAGCACCTTCAGTGACGGGCGGCCCGTGGTCAGTGCGGCCAGCAGCGGGTTGGCGCTGGAGCCGGGCAGGCGCGCGTCGAGCAGCTCGATGACCACGTCCAGCCCCGCCTTCACGCGATCCTTGATCGCCTGGCGGGTGGAGTTCATGTGGCCGGGGAACCAGTTGATGGGCATGCGCTGACGAGTTTGGGGGCTTGCGGAGGCGGCATTGTGGGGCTTACATCCGGTTGCGGCGCCGGCCTGGGGCTCCCCCAAGATTTAAGGATTGCGTTCGAGGTTGGTATGAGATTCGAAGGTGTTCTGAGCGCGTGGAACCACGATGCCGGTTACGGCACGATTCGCCCATCGGGTGGCGGCGAAGAGGTGTTTGTCGGTCTGGCGGCGTTTCCGACCGATGGCGAAGGCCCGCGGCTGGACGAACCGCTGAGTTTTGAAATCGTGACCGGCCGTGACGGCCGCAAGCAGGCCGTGCAACTCAAGCGCGTGCCGGGCATCCACGTCAACCCGGCCATGCGCCAGGCGGCCGGGAGCGCTCGCCTGCGCGCGCGGCAGGCCCAAAGAAAACGGCGCCTGAGCCTGCTGGCCGGCGCCGTTGTGGCGGTGATGCTGGTGGCGGGTGGCGTGCACTGGTGGCCGCCGCAGGGCAAGACCGGCGACGTGCCGGCCGGAACGAGGCGCTAGCTTCGACCCGCACGCGCGCCACCCTTGCGGGCGCGCTGAAAGCGGGTTCAGTCCTCGTTCTTGAAGACGAGCTTCACTTCGTGCGTGGCCTTTTCGCCCGGCTCGAACTTCCACTCCATCAAGGCCTGTTTCACGGCGCGGTCAAAGACGCGCTTGGGTTCGGCTTCGACGATTTCGACATCGCTGACCTTGCCATCGGCTTCGATGGTGAGCTTGGCCTTGACGACGCCGGTGGAGATGCCCTTCTGGGTCGCCTCACGCGGGAAGTCGGGCGGCACCTTCTTGACGACCTTGGGCACGGCGTGCGCGGCCATGGCCAGCATCAGGCTGGCAGCCAGGATGCTGGCGGAACGCAGGAATGACATGGCGAACCTCGGGATGTGGGAAATGGGGGTCAGGCCGCGCGGAAGAAGCCGACGGCCTCGATCAGACGGGTGGAGCTGTCGCGCAGTGCGTCGGCCGAGCGGCTGAGTTCGCCGACCAGGCTGGTGTTCTGCTGCGTGGCCTTGTCGAGTTCGTTCATCGCGCCGTTGACGACGCCGACGCCCGTGGCCTGCTCGTGGGCTGAGTGCGAGATCTCCTCGATCAGCTGGCCCATGTTGTTGACTTCGTCGACGACGCTGCGGATGGTCACGCCGGCGTTGTTGACCAGCGTGGTGCCGTTCTCAACCTTGACGGTCGATTCCTGGATCAGCACCTTGATTTCCTTGGCGGCACCGGCCGAGCGCTGGGCCAGCGCGCGCACTTCGGCGGCCACCACCGCGAAGCCGCGGCCATGTTCGCCCGCACGGGCGGCTTCGACGGCAGCGTTCAGCGCCAGGATGTTGGTCTGGAAGGCGATGCCATCGATGACGCCGATGATGTCGCCGATCTTCTTGGAGCTGGCGCTGATCTCTTCCATGGTCTCGACGACCTTGGAGACCACGGCGCCACCGTTGCTGGCGGCCTGGCGGGCCGTCACGGCGATGCCGGCGGCGCGGCGGGTCAGGTCGCTGGCGCCCTTGAGCGTGGAGGCGATCTCTTCCACCGAGGCTGCCGTGTTCTGCAGGCTGGCGGCGGATCGCGTCGTGCGCTCGGCCAGGTTGGAATTGCTGTCGGCGATGGAGCCGGAGTTCTCGGCCACTTCGCTGGCTGCGGTCGACACGTCGCGCACGACGCCGGACAGGGCCTGCTGCATGTCCTTCATGGCCTGCAGCATCTGGCTCAGCTCGTCGCGGCCTTCGACCCGGATGTCCTGCGTCAGGTCGCCGTCGCGGATCGCTTCGGCGGCCAGTTGGGCCTTGCGGGCCGGGCCGACGATGGAGCGGGCGATGACGAGGCCGCCGCCGATGCCGATGGCCGCGGCCACGGCGACGAGGACGGCGGTCAGCATCACCGACGAGCGCGCCAGGTCACTGGCGGACGCAGCCAGCTCCTTGCCGCTGTCGAACTGCATGTCGACCAGCTTCTTCAGGCCTTCCTGCAGCGCGGCCTGGGCCGGGCGCAGGTCGGTGATCAGGCTCTCGCGGGCTTCGTCGGGCGTGCCGTCGGTCTGGATCTTCTGGAACTTTTCCAGCGCGGCCAGGAACTTGGTCTTGCGCTCACGCACCTCGGCGACGGCGGCCTTCTCCTTGTCGTCGGTGGCGGCGGCTTCCAGGCCAGTGAGCTGTTTCTCCGCTTCTTCCACGGCGCCGACGATGGCCGCCTTCTGCTTCTTGATCGCGCCGGCGGTGTCCAGCAGCAGCAGATCACGCACGGCGCGCGAAATGATGTTGACCTGACTCTCCAGCCCATTGGCCGCAGCGATCTTCACGAGGCTGGAATTGGCCGTGCGGTCCAGGTCCTTGGCCAGGTGGTTGGCGTTGCTGGCGCCGAAGAAACCGATCGCCACCATCAGCAGGATGAGGAGGCCAAAGCTCACGGCCAGGCGTTGGCCGATGCGCAGTTGCGTCAGGAAGTTCATGCGGTTCAGGTCCTTGTCCGGTGATCTTCGGTATCGGCGGCAGGCTGCCGCTCTTGAATCCAACGATTACTTTAGGCCGCTTGGCCTTGATTGGTGCGGCCCAGCGTCGGGCCGGCGCGCAGTGTGTCGCGCACGGAGGTGATTTCGACGGAAACGCTTTCACTGCCGCGTGAAGTCGTTCACGTCGCTCCCCTCGCCCACGGGCTTGTGGTGTCAATGTGTTGCTGCGGCAGTGCGCAGCCGCAGCACCTCGACGGCATCGATCTCGCCCGCGTGATGGCCCCAGGACTGGCGCAGATGGCTGGCCAGCGCGGCCAGGTCTTCCGGACGAAGCACGCCGGCAAAGGGCGGCATGCCATAGGGCCGCGGGTGGCCGGGCGTGGCCGGTGCAAAGCCGCCGCGCTCGATGAGGCGGATCAAGTTGGCCGAACTGGCCTGTGTGACGAGGCGGCTGCCGGCCAGCGCCGGATAGGCCCAAGCGCCCGACGCGTCGCGCCGGCCTTCGCCCTGCTCGCCATGGCAGGCGGCGCAATGCTCGCGGTAGATGCCGGCACCGCGCTCGCGGCGGCGCGGGTCGGGATCGACGGGTTCTGGTCGGGCAACGACTTGCTCGGGCAGGGCGCGCAGATAGACGCTCATCGCGACGAGGTCGGCGTCGTTCAGCGCTGCCGTGCTGCCGAGCACGACCTCGCCCATCGGGCCGAGCGCCGCATGGCCGTCGACATGCCCGTCGCGCAGCCAGCGCTGCAGCGTGTCGGCTGGCCAGCGCTGCACGCCGGCCTCGGCGGGGTCATGCAGGGATGGCGCCACCCAGCCCAGGCCGACGAGCAGGCCACCGCGGAAGTCCGCCGCGCCGGCATCACCGCCCAGCGCGTTGCGACCGGCGTGGCAGGCGCTGCAATGGGCCGGGCCCTGGCTCAGGTAGGCGCCGCGGTTCCAGGCGGCGTCGTGAGCCGGATCGGGCTGGTAGACGCCGGGCTTGAAGTAAAGCGCCCGCCAGGCGGCGATGGCGAGCTGGCTGCCGAAGGGCCAGCGCAGTTCATGGACACGGCGCGGTGCCTGCACGGGCGGCTGCGCCTGCAGCCAGGCGTGCAGCGCGTCGGCGTCCTCGCGCGTGAGCAGCGTCGTGTTCGTGACCGGGTGGGCCGGCGCCAGCAGCCGGCCGTCACGCCCCTGGCCGAGGTGGAGGGCGCGCCAGAAATCGTTGGCACTCCAGCCGCCGAGGCCGGTCTGGGCATCGGGCGTCAGATTGGACGAGAACACCGTGCCGAAGGGCGTCGGGATGGGGCGGCCGCCGGCCAGACGCTCGCCGCCGCGGGCCGTGTGGCAGCCGGCGCAGTTGCCGACCGCGGCCAGGTAGGCGCCGCGCGCCAGGCTGACGGGGGCGGCGGACGCCGGTGTTGCGTCCGACAGGCCGCGCTGCCAGGCCAGCAGGCCGAAGGCCGCTGCCGTGGCGAGCAGGGCCAGCAGCGCGAGACCGAACAGCAGGCGTTTCATGGCGGCAGGCCGCTGCAGCGCAGCGGTGCCGGTGCGGCGAGCGTGGCGGCCGGATGCGGGTCGGCCGGCAGGGGCTGGCCGGCCAGGAACTGCGTGACCGCGTTGATGTCGGCCTCGGTCAGCGTCTTGGCGACCTGCGCCATGCAGTCGGGCGCCTGGGCGTGGCGCTGGCCGCTGCGCCAGGCGCCGAGCTGGCCATTCAGATAGTCGCGCGACAGGCCGAGCAGCCCCGGCACGCCCGGCTGGGTGCCGGTCAGGCGCTCGCCGTGGCAGGCCGTGCAGGCGGGCAGGCGTCGAGCGGCGTCGCCGTTGCGGATCAGCTGCTCGGCGTGCGCCAACTCGGGCGCGGCGAGGGTGGGCTTCTGCGGCGGCGGGTAGGGCAGGTCCAGCGATGCGAAGTGGCCGGCCAGTTCTTTCAGATAGGTGTCGGACAGCGGTGCGATCAGCTCGCTCATCAAGCCGTAGTCGCGCCGGCCGTCGCGAAAGTTCAGCAACTGGCTGTAGAGATACCCGGCCGGCTTGCCCGCCAGGCGCGGGTAGTAACCGTCCGGCGCGGCGCGGCCTTGCTTGCCGTGGCAGCCGGTGCAGGCCAGGGCGCGCTGCGCCAGCGTGTCCGGGACGGGCTGTGCCTGGGCCGCGGCCATTGCAAAGGCCAGCAGCCAGGCCCTCATGCCCGCGTCCCGAAGATCGCGCTGCCCACGCGCACCATCGTGGAGCCGGCCGTGATCGCGTCCTCGAGGTCGGCGCTCATGCCCAGGGACAGCGTATCCAGCGCCAGGCCTTCGGTCTTCAGCGTGTCGAACAGCGTCGCCATCGTTCGGTGCTGGGCCAGCGCGCCGGGGCCGGGCTCCGGCACGGCCATCAGGCCGCGCAGGTGCAGCCGGGGCAGGGCCGCCACCCGATGCGCCAGCGCGGCGACCTCGTCCAGCGCCAGGCCGCTTTTGCTCGTCTCGCCGCTGACATTGACCTGCAGGCAGACATTCAGCGGCGGCAAGGCGGCCGGGCGCTGTTCGCTGAGCCGCTCGGCAATCTTGAGCCGGTCGACGCCGTGCACCCAGTCGAATTGCTCGGCGACGGGCCGGGTTTTGTTGGACTGCAGCGGGCCGATCAGGTGCCACTCGATCTGGCCGCGCAGGTCGGCGAGCTCGTCGACCTTGGCCAGACCCTCCTGCACATAGTTCTCGCCGAAGGCGCGGGCACCTGCGGCGAAGGCTTCGCGCACGGCTGAAGCGGGGAAGGTCTTGCTGACGACGAGCAGGCGGACGGCCTCGGGCGGTCGTCCGGCTGCGACGCATGCCGCAGCGATCCGGTGTTTGGTGGCTTGAAGGGAGTCGGAGATCGCCATAATGGTCCGAGCACTCCACCGAACACCATGGACATCACTCAGCTGCTGGCATTCTCGGTCAAGAACAAGGCGTCGGACCTGCACCTTTCGGCTGGGCTGCCACCCATGATCCGTGTGCATGGCGATGTGCGCCGCATCAACGTCGAGGCCCTGGACCATCGCGCGGTCCACGACATGGTCTACGACATCATGAACGACTCGCAGCGCAAGGTGTACGAGGAGACCTTGGAAGTCGACTTCTCGTTCGAGATCCAGGGCCTGGCGCGTTTCCGCGTCAACGCCTTCAACCAGAACCGCGGCGCGGGCGCCGTGTTCCGGACCATTCCGAGCAAGATCCTGTCGCTGGAGCAACTGGCCGCGCCCAAGGTCTTCGCCGAGCTGGCGCTCAAGCCCCGCGGCATGGTGCTGGTGACCGGCCCGACGGGCTCGGGCAAGAGCACGACGCTGGCGGCCATGGTCAATCACCTCAACGAGAACGAGTACGGCCACATCCTGACCATCGAGGACCCGATCGAGTTCGTGCACGAGAGCAAGAAGAGCCTGATCAACCAGCGCGAGGTCGGGCCGCACACGCACTCCTTCGCCAACGCGCTGCGCTCGGCGCTGCGCGAAGACCCGGACTGCGTGCTGGTCGGCGAAATGCGTGACCTGGAAACCATCCGCCTCGCGCTGACCGCGGCCGAGACGGGTCACCTGGTGTTCGGCACGCTGCACACGTCGTCGGCCGCCAAGACGGTGGACCGCATCGTCGACGTCTTCCCCGCGGCCGAGAAGGAAATGGTGAGGGCGATGGTGTCCGAGTCTCTCGTGGCGGTCATCTCGCAGAGCCTGTGCAAGCTCAAGGACGGCACCGGCCGCGTCGCGGCGCACGAGATCATGCTGGGCACCTCGGCCATCCGCAACCTGATCCGCGAGAACAAGGTGGCGCAGATGTACTCGTCCATCCAGACGGGCAATTCGCAAGGCATGCAGACGCTCGACCAGAACCTCACCGACCTGGTCCGCCGCAACATCATCTCGCCCGCGGAAGCGCGCTCCAAAGCCAAGTTCCCGGAAAACTTTCCTGGCTGAGCCAGGAAAGTTTGACGTCACTCATGTGGCTTGCCACGTGAGTGACGGCAAAACTCCCGTATTGAAAGACCCTTATGGAACGCGACCAGGCCTCGAAATTCATCAACGACCTGCTGCGGCTGATGCTGTCGCGCAAGGGCTCCGACCTCTTCCTGACGGCCGAGTTCCCGCCGGCCATCAAGGTCGACGGCAAGCTGACCAAGGTCTCGCCTCAGCCGCTGACAGGCCAGCACACGCTGCAGTTGGCGCGGGCCATCATGAACGACAAGCAGGCGGCCGAGTTCGAGCGCAGCAAGGAGTGCAACTTCGCGATCTCGCCGCACGGCGTCGGGCGCTTCCGGGTCAACGCCTTCCTGCAGCAGGGCCAGGTCGGCCTGGTGCTGCGGACCATCCCGTCGACGCTGCCGACGATCCAGTCGCTGGACCTGCCGCCCGTGCTGCGCGAGGTGGTGCAGCACAAGCGCGGCCTGGTCATCGTCGTGGGTGCCACCGGCTCGGGCAAGAGCACGTCGCTGGCCGCGATGATCGACGAGCGCAACGAGACGACCTATGGCCACATCGTGACCATCGAGGATCCGATCGAGTTCGTGCATCCGCACAAGAACTGCATCGTCACGCAACGCGAGCTGGGCCTGGACACCGACAGCTGGGAGGCCGCGCTGAAGAACTCGCTGCGCCAGGCGCCGGACGTCATCCTGATGGGCGAGCTGCGCGACCGCGAGACGATGGAACACGCGGTGGCCTTCGCCGAGACCGGCCACCTCTGCATGGCCACACTGCACGCCAACAGCGCCAACCAGGCGCTGGACCGCATCATCAACTTCTTCCCCGAAGACCGGCGCCAGCAGTTGCTGATGGACCTGTCGCTGAACCTGCGCGCGCTGGTCAGCCAGCGCCTGCTGCCGCGCCGCGAAGGCAAGGGCCGCGTCGCCGCGGTCGAGATCCTGCTCAACTCGCCGCTGATCTCGGACCTGATCTTCAAGGGCGAGATCAGCGAGATCAAGGAGCTGATGAAGCGCTCGCGCGAACTGGGCATGCAGACCTTCGACCAGGCGCTGTTCGACCTGTACGAGGCCGGCAAGGTCACCTACGAAGACGCACTGCGCAACGCCGACTCGGTGAACGACCTGCGCCTGCAGATCAAGCTGAACAGCGAGCGTGCGCGCTCCGGCGACCTGTCCTCCGGCACCGAACACCTGACCATTCTCTGAGCATGAGCACCCGCAGCTACGACCCCGTTCCCTCCCGCCGCGTCGCCTTCCTGGGCCTCGGGGTCATGGGCGATCCGATGGCCGGTCATCTGGCGCGTGCCGGCCACCAGGTGACCGTCTACAACCGCACGGCCGCCAAGGCCGAGGCCTGGGTGAGGGACTATGGCGGCGCCTTCGCGGCGACGCCGGCCGCGGCCGCCAAGGACGCGGAGTTCGTGTTCTGCTGCGTCGGCAACGACGACGACCTGCGCTCGGTAGTGCTTGGGGAAACGGGTGCGTTCAGCGGCATGTCGCCGGGGGCAGTATTCGTCGACCACACGACGGCCTCGGCCGAGGTGGCGCGCGACCTGCATTCGGTGGCGGTCGTGCAGGGCCTGCATTTCATCGACGCCCCGGTCTCCGGCGGCCAGGCTGGCGCAGTCAACGGCGCGTTGACGGTGATGTGCGGCGGCGAGGCGGCACCCTTCGAGGCGGCCAGGCCCATCGCCATGGCCTTCTCCAAGGCCGTCACGCGGCTCGGCGGCCCGGGCTCGGGCCAGCTCGCCAAGATGGTCAACCAGATCTGTATCGCCGGCATCGTGCAGGGCCTGTCCGAGGCCGTGCGCTTCGGCCAGAACGCGGGCCTGGACATGGCCCAGGTGCTGGACGTCATCGGCAAGGGCGCGGCGCAAAGCTGGCAGATGGACAACCGCGGCAAGACCATGGTCGAGGACAAGTTCGACTTCGGCTTCGCGGTCGACTGGATGCGCAAGGACTTGGGCCTCGTGCTCGACGAGGCCCGCCGCAACGGCTCGCGCCTGCCGTTGACGGCGCTCGTGGACCAGTTCTACGCCGACGTGCAGGCGCTGGGTGGCAACCGCTGGGACACGTCTTCGCTGATCAAGCGCCTGTAGCCGCATCAAACCGACCGCCGGGCCGCCCCAAGGTCGGTTTGAGCCGATGTGCGAGCGAGCTAGTGCCCGCGAGCATCGGCGTCCCCTCGGGGGACCGATCAGCGCCGCAGGCGCTGGACGAGGGGCTTACTTTTTCGGCGTCGTGCGAGCGAGTTCTTCCTCGCTGATGATCTCGAAGGCCCGCACCACCTTGCGCACGCCGCTGACGTCGCGCGCGATCTCGGTCGCGCGGTCGGCCTCGCGCTCGGTCACGCGGCCCATCAGATAGACCTGGCCGCGCTCGACGACGACGTAGAAGGCATTGCTGAGCAGGTCGCGCGCGTCGATGAGCTTGGCCTTCACCCGGCTGTTGATGAGCAAGTCGTTTGAGCGGCTGCTCAGCGAGCTCGCCGGCATCACGGCCACTTCGTTCAGCACCTTGCTGACGTTCTCCACACCGCCGACGATGCCGTCCAGCGCCGCCCGGGCTTCCTCGGAGTTGGCTTCGCCGGTGATCAGCGCGACGCGGTTGTAGCTGTTGACGCTGGCATGGACCTTCTCGCCCAGGTGTTCGCGGATGCGCGCACCGGCCTTGACCTCGATGGACTCGTCCTCGAGCTGGGTGCCCGAGGTGCGGCGGTCGGTGGCGACGGTGACGCCGCCCATCATCGCGCCGCCGATCAGCAGCGGCGCGCAGCCGGTGGCGAGCGTGCTGGCGAGGACGGCGGCGGTCAGGGTCAGGGAGAGCTTTTTCATCGGGATTCCAATCTGGGTTATTCGTCGCTGCCGAGCAATTGCAGGTCGATAGCGTCGGCCAGCGCATGCAGCAGCACACGCTGGGCTTCGACAACGCGCGGCTCGCGGCCGTGGCTGACGCGGATCTGGATATCGGTGTCCTGCAGCAGGCCGCGCCACTCGTCGGCGGCGCCAGGCGGCTGGGCGGTCAGGGCGATGATGCTCATCTCCTGGGCGTGGGCCACGGCCAGCGCCGGCTGCCAGGCGTCGCGCTGCTCGCGCAGCGGCTCGATCATGACGAGCACGTCGCCGGGGTGGCCATGGGCCTGCAGCAACCGCGCCAGGTCCAGCCCGGCGGACTCGCGCGCCTGGGCGGCCAGGCTCCAGGCGGCCAGGCCCGGCCTCTCCTGCTCGAAGCGGCCGGCCAGGCGGGCGGCGAGGTAGTCGGCGTCCAGGGACGCCAGGCCCTGGGCAGCGCAGAGGATGCGGTTGCCGCCGGTGATGGCGTCCACCACCATTTGCGCGGCCATCGCCAGGGGGCGGGCCAGTTGCTCGGCGGCCTGGTAGAGCAGGTCGGCGCTTTCGAAGAACTGCTGCTGGATTCTTTGTTCGATCATCAGAGCGGAATCATAGTCAGGCCGCGTCGAAGGCCCCTTGCAGCCAGGTGAGCGTCTCGCCGTCCAGCGCGACGACGTCGAATCGGCAGGGCGGCGGGCTGGCGTGGCGCAGCAGGTAATGCTGGGCAGCGTAGATCAGCCGCTGCTGCTTCTTTGACGTGACGCTGGCCGCGGCACCGCCGTGGGAGTCATCGGCCCGGGCACGCACTTCGACGAAGACCAGGGTGCCGTCGCGGTCCGCCAGGATCAGGTCCACCTCGCCCGCGCGGCGGCTGGGGCCGGCGGCGACTCGATAATTCCTCTCCAGAAGGCGCAGGCCCGCGCGTTGCAGGTGGGCCAGCGCCGCGTCCTCGGCCGCGTCACCGCGCGTCCGGGTGTCCGGTTTTGATCGAGAGCCCCAGTTGAACATTGCCATTTCCGATCAGTCCCTGCTGCGCCAGGCCGCCGCTGCTGCGGCCGGCGGCCAGCAGTATCCGGCCGGCACGCTCTACCTCGTCGCGACACCCATCGGCAATCTTGCCGACCTGAGCCTGCGTGCCATCCACCTGCTGGGTCTGGCCGACGCGCTGGCCTGCGAGGACACGCGCCAGGGTGGCGGCCTGCTGCGCCACCTGGGCCTGCACAAGCCGTTGATCGCGCTGCATCAGCACAACGAGCGCGAGGCCAGCGGCAACGTGATTGCGCGCCTGGCCGCTGGCGAGCGGGTGGCCTACGCGTCGGACGCCGGCACGCCGGCCATCTCCGACCCCGGCGCCGTGCTCGTTCAGGAAGTCGTGAAGGCCGGCTACCGCGTGCTGCCGCTGCCGGGGCCCAGCAGCGCCGTGACGGCCCTCAGCGTCGCCGGCGACACGGCGGCCACGGCATTCGCCTTCGCCGGCTTTCTGCCGACCAAGGCCGGTGAGCGCCGCACGGCCTTGCAGGTGCTGCTGGCGGTGGACGGCCAGAGCCAGGTCGTCTTCGAGGCGCCGCATCGCATCGAGGACTTGCTCGCCTTGCTGGCCGAGCTGGCGCCCGAGCGCCGGGTGACCGTCTGCCGCGAGCTGACCAAGCAGTTCGAGACCGTGCACACGGCCGAGGCGGCGGCGTTGCCGGCCTGGCTGGCGGCCGATGCACAGCGCCAACGCGGCGAGTTCGTCCTCGTGCTGCATGCCCGCGCGCCGGTGGTGATGGCGGACGACGCACTGCCGGCCGAGGCCCAGCGTGTGCTGGCCCTGCTCGCGGCCGAGCTGCCGCTGAAGCAGGCCGTGGCGCTGGCCGCCCAGATCAGCGGCGCGCCGCGCAACCGGCTCTACGACGCGGGCCTGGCCCTCAAGCGCGGCGGCGACGAATGAAGAGGCCCAGGGCCGCCAGGCCCGCGGCCATCAGCGCTGCCGACGCGGGCTCGGGTACGGCGCCGGCCAGCAGGTAGATGTGGCCGTCGATGCCGACGGCATAGAGCGCGCCGTTGCCGCCCTCGCCGAAGCTGGTCAGCGTCGAGCCGCCGAAGGGCGTGGCCAGCTCGGTCACGCTGCCCAGGGTGCCGCCGCTCTGCTGCAGGCTCCAGATGCGGCCCGACAGGAAGTCGCCGAACACATAGCGCCCCTGCAGGCTGGCGTCCGCGCCGCCGCGGTAGACATAGCCGCCGATGACGGTGCCGCCGACGTCGCGGCCGTAGTCGTAGAGCGGGTTGGTCAGGTTGGGTGGCGTCGGGTCGCTGATGCCGGGCGTGGCCACGCTGCCCTCGCGCACACGCCAGCCGTAGTTGGCGCCACGGCCCGTGCCGAGCAGGGCCAGGTCGACCTCCTCGCGCGTGCTCTGGCCGACGTCGCCGATCCACAGGTCGCCCGTCTGGCGGTCGAAGCTGTTGCGGTAGGGGTTGCGCAGGCCGTAGGCCCAGATCTCGTCGTTCCCCGCCACGCCGACGAAGGGATTGTTCCCCGGCACCGTGTAGCCGCCCGCGGCCTGCGGCGTGATGCGCAGCAGCTTGCCGAGGTTGCTGTTCAGGTTCTGTGCGTTGTTGTCGGGGTCGTTGCCGCTGCCGCCGTCGCCGGTGGCGATGTAGAGGTTGCCCGGATCGTTGGCGCTGAAACCAATCCAGCCGGCCTTGTGGTTGTTGCGCCCGGCCGGCTGGGCCACCGTGATGACGGTGTGCGCGCTGCCCAGGTCCACCGTGCCCGAGGCGTTGACGGTGTAGCTTGCGACGACGGTGTTCAGCGTCGTCTTGTCGATGTAGTCGACGTAGAAGCGGCCATTGCTTGAGAAGCTCGGGTCGAAGGCCAGGCCCAGCAGGCCGCGCTCGCCGTTGGTGTCGACCTGGGATGAAATGTCCAGCCAGGTGGACACGCTGGAGCCCTGCTGCGTCTTGATGAGGCCGCCCTTCTCGACGACGAAGAGGCGGCTGTCACCCAGCGGCGCCGTGAGAAAGACGGGCTGGCTGTAGCCGGAGCCGACCTGGGTGTAGGCGAGGGCGGGGCCGGCGGCGGCCAGCGCGACAGCGGCGAGCGAGAAGAAAAGCTTCATGCGGCGCTCCGGGTTCCGTGAAGGACGGATGCGCCGCATGCTTGCGGGGGGCAACCCCGCCGGCCATCCCTAGCAGGCCGCTGCCAGGAACGGAATTGTTAGCGAACGTGTCAGCCCGGGGCGCTGGCGGCGCGGGCGTTGTGGCGCTTGCGATGGATGTCGCGGCTGGTGCCGTCCTGCATGGCGGCGAGGCGGCGGCGCTCCTTGGCCGTCACGGTGCCGTCGGACTTGGCCTTGGCTTCGGCGTTGTCGACACGGCCCTGCTCCTTTTCCAGGCGCTGGGTTTCCTTGGCCGTCAGGCTGCCGTTGCTGGCGCCCTGGGCGATGCGGGCTTGCTGGTTGGCTTCGCGCTGGTCGATGCGCGGCGTGTTGGTGCCGGGGACGGAGGCTGCAGGCACCTGGGCGAAGGCGCTCGCGCTGGCCAGGGTCAACAGGGCAATCAGGGCTTGGTGAGAGGTCTTCATCGGCTGCTCCTTGAGGGGTGTTGGGTTGCAGGGCCCGTCCACAACGAGGCCGGGGCGCGGGCGGCGGACAGGCTCGCGGTAAAGAAGGATGTCCATGTCTTGCAATCCCTGACGCGCAGCTTCCTAGAATCGGCCCATGATCGCCGTCGAACCCACACTGGCCCGCCTGGCCACCGCCCGCTCGCAACTGCTGGAGCCCTTCGGCCTGACCGAGGCCTCGCTCACGCAGGCCTTGCGCTTCATCACCGAGCACCGCGTCGATGACGCTGACCTCTACTTCCAGACCACGCGCGCCGAGGGGTGGAGCCTGGAGGAGGGCATCGTCAAGAGCGGGTCTTTCAGCATCGACCAGGGCGTCGGCGTGCGCGCTGTGGCCGGCGAGAAGACGGCGTTCGCCTACTCCGACGACATCTCGCTGGAGTCGCTGCTGGACGCCGCCCGCACGGTGCGCACGATTGCCGCGGCCGGCCAGAGCAAGAAGGTGAAGGTGCCCAGCCAGGGGCGTGTGGCCGGCAGCCGCGAGCTCTACGGCGTGGCCGACCCCATCGCCAGCCTGGACAGCGCCGCCAAGGTCGCGTTGCTGGAGCGCGCCGAGAAGATGGCCCGCGCCAAGGACCCGCGTGTCGCCCAGGTCATGGCCGGCCTGGCCGCCGAACACGAGGTGGTGCTGATCGCGCGCGCCGACGGCACGCTTGCCGCCGACGTGCGGCCGCTGGTGCGCCTGTCCATCACCGTCATCGCCGAGAGCAACGGCCGCCGCGAGGTGGGCTCCGGCGGCGGTGGCGGGCGCTTCGGCCTGGCCTATTTCACCGACGAGATGATCGCGACCTACGTCGAGCAGGCCGTCCACGCCGCGCTGACCAACCTGGACAGCCGCCCCGCGCCGGCCGGCGAGATGGTCGTCGTCGTCGGCCCGGGCTGGCCCGGCGTGCTGCTGCACGAGGCCGTCGGCCACGGCCTGGAAGGCGACTTCAATCGCAAGGGCTCCAGCGCCTTCGCCGGCCGCATCGGCCAGCGCGTGGCGTCCAAGGGCGTGACCGTGCTGGACGACGGCACGCTGCCCGATCGCCGCGGCTCGCTGAACGTCGACGACGAAGGTGCGGCAAGCCAGCGCAATGTGCTGATCGAGGACGGCATCCTGAAGGGCTACATCCAGGACGCGATGAATGCCCGCCTGATGAAGACCGCCCCCACCGGCAACGGTCGCCGCGAAAGCTACGCCCACGTGCCGATGCCGCGCATGACCAACACCTACATGCTGGGCGGCAAGGACGACCCGAAGGAGATCGTCGCGTCGATCAAGAAGGGCCTGTACGCGACCAACTTCGGCGGCGGCCAGGTCGACATCACCAGCGGCAAGTTCGTGTTCTCGGCCAGCGAGGCCTACTGGGTCGAGAACGGCAAGATCCAGTACCCGGTCAAGGGCGCGACCATCATCGGCAACGGCCCGGACGCGCTGACGCGCGTCAGCATGATCGGCAATGACATGGCGCTGGACACCGGCGTGGGCGTCTGCGGCAAGGAAGGGCAGAGCGTGCCGGTGGGCGTGGGGCAGCCGACGTTGCGGATCGAGGGGTTGACGGTGGGCGGGACGGCCTGATCTATTGGTAATGCCTCCGCCTTTACAGGCTGCTGCCTCGTTTGCTGATTTGGCGCGTGGCTTTTGTTCGTGGTGCGAGGCCAGTGAATTCAACGGCAGCGAACGCTCGGTAGCGTCCTGGCTTGCGCGGCTGTACGCCGCAGCGCTGGAGCTGCCCGACGTCGATCCCGAAAATTCGGACTGCTTACCTGAGCTACCCGGCGCTGCGGCTGCTGCAGCAGCGGCTAACTTGGCGTGCTTCAACGGCTGCTACTACCGAATGATCTTTGACCCCGATCCTGTCGCGGACGACGAGGCCGTGATCGGGGATCTTGGCGACGACCTGCTCGACGTCTACAAGGATTTGAAAGCCGGCCTGGTCTTAGAAGATCGGGGTATGCGGACTGACGCACTCTGGCACTGGGCGTTTCAGCACCGGATTCACTGGGGCCGGCATGCCGCCGCCGCGCTGTTCGCACTGCATGGCCTGACGATCTCGAAGCTGGACTGACGAAACTGGCTGGAGCGTTCAGGCCGGCGCCACGACCTTCACGCTCATCCCTGGCAGCCCGGCGATGGCCCCCTCCATCAAATCCCCCGGCACCACCGGCCCGACGTTTTCCGGTGTGCCGCTGAAGATGATGTCCCCGGGCATCAGCTCGAAGGCCTGGGACAGCTGGGCGATCTGCTCGGCGACGCTCCAGATCATCTGGTTCAGGTTGGCGTCCTGCTTGACAACGCCGTTCACCTTCAGCGTGATCGACCCTTGCGTGAAGTGGCCGACCTGCGCCACGCGGTGGATGGCCCCGATGGGCGCGGAGCGGTCAAAGCTCTTGCCGATCTCCCAGGGCTTCTTCTGGTCGCCCATGCCGCGCTGCAGGTCGCGGCGGGTCATGTCCAGGCCAACGGCGTAGCCGTAGACCAGCTCCAGCGCCTTCTCAACGGGCACCTTCCTGCCGCCCTTGTGCAGCGCCGCAACCAGTTCCAGCTCGTAGTGGTAGTTCCTGGTCAGCGGCGGGTAGGGGTGCGGGGTCAGCACGCCCGGGGCAACGAACTGCACAGCGTCACTGGGCTTCTGGAAGAAGAAGGGTGGCTCGCGCGTCGGGTCCGAACCCATTTCGCGGGCGTGGGCCGCGTAGTTGCGGCCGATGCAGTAGATGCGCCGCACCGGAAAGACCTCGCTACTGCCGGCGATGGGCACTGAGGGCTGGGCGACCGTGAAGGGCACGGCATCCGGGGTCGTCGTGGCGCAGCCGGCGGCCGTCACGCCGGCAAGACCGGTGACGGCGGCGCCGAGGGCATGGCGTCTTTGCATGGCTTGTTTCCTGTCGATGTGACTGGGATTGGCCGGCAGGCGCCAGGCGAGGTCAAGCGGGCAAGCCCGCTGCCATCACGCGTGATGCGTCCTCAGCTCGCGCGCCGCGGCCACCATGTGGCGCAGCGCCGCCTCGGTCTCCGGCCAGCCGCGCGTTTTCAGCCCGCAGTCGGGGTTGACCCAGAGCAGCTCCGGCGGAATGACGGCGGCGGCCTTCTTCAGCAGGCGCAGCATCTCCGCCGCCGCCGGCACGCGCGGTGAGTGAATGTCGTAGACGCCCGGGCCGATCTCGTTGGGGTAGCGGAAATCCGCGAAGCCGCGCAGCAGTTCCATGTCCGAGCGGCTGGTTTCGATGGTGATGACGTCGGCGTCCATCGCGGCGATCTCGGGCAGGATGTCGTTGAACTCCGAGTAGCACATGTGGGTGTGGATCTGCGTGTCGTCGCGCACCGGGCTGGCGGCCACGCGGAAGGCGCGCGTGGCCCAGGCCAGATACGGTCCCCAGGCCGCGCGGCGTAGCGGCAGGCCTTCGCGGATGGCGGGTTCGTCGATCTGGATGACGGCGATGCCGGCGGCCTCCAGGTCGGCCACCTCGTCGCGGATGGCCAGTGCGATCTGCAGTGCGGTGTCCGCGCGCGGCTGGTCGTCGCGCACGAAGGACCATTGCAGGATGGTGATGGGGCCGGTCAGCATGCCTTTCATCGGCCTGTCCGTCAGGCTTTGCGCGAAGACGGTCCAGTCCACCGTCATCGCTCGGGGCCGCGACACGTCGCCGAACAGCACTGGAGGCTTCACGCAGCGCGAGCCATAGCTCTGCACCCAGCCGTTGGCCGTGAAGGCGAAGCCGGCCAGTTGCTCGCCGAAGTACTCGACCATGTCGTTGCGCTCGGCCTCGCCGTGCACCAGCACGTCCAGGCCCAGCGCCTCCTGCTTGCGCACGGCCCGCTCGATCTCGCGCTGCATGGCCTGGCGGTAGACGCGCTCGTCCAGCGTGCCGCGCTTGAAGCCGGCGCGGGCCGCGCGGATCTCGGGCGTCTGCGGGAAGGAGCCGATGCTCGTCGTCGGGAAGGCCGGCAGGTTCAGCCGCTGCCGTTGCGCGAGCTGGCGGGCGGGGAAGGGGGAGCGGCGCCGGTCGGCGTCCGCGGGCAGCGCCTTGAGGCGGGCAGACACGGTGCCGTTGCGCACGCGTGGGCTCACGACGCGGGCAGCACGGGCGACGCGGGACTCGGCCAGTCCGCGGGACACGCCGGCGTCATCGCCCCACAGCGCCCGTTTGAGGACGCGCAGCTCGTCCAGCTTCTCGACGGCGCCGGCCAGCCAACCCTGCAGCTCGGTGTCCAGCGCCGGGTCGTGGCGCAGGCTGAAGGGCACGTGCAGCAGCGAGCAGGACGCAGCCACCCAAAGCCGCCCGCCGCGCAGCTCGCGCGCTTGGCCCAGCAGCTGCAATGCGTGATCGAGGTCGCTGCGCCAGATGTTGCGGCCATCGATGATGCCGACCGACAGCTCGCGCTCCGCGGGCAGGCGCGCCGCCACGGCCAGCAGCTCCTGCGGCGCCCGCACGGCGTCGACATGCAGGCCGGCGACGGGCAGTTCGCAGGCCAGTGCGAGGTTGTCGCCCAGCGGCGAGAAATAGGTGGCCAGCATCAGTTGCTGGTCGATCCTGGCCAGCCGGCCGTAGGCCTGACGCAGTGCGTCCTGCCAGGTGGGGCTCAGATCCAGGCCGAGGATGGGTTCGTCCAGCTGCACCCAGGTCACGCCGCGGGCGGCCAGGCGGTTCAGCAGCTGCTCGTAGGCCGGCAACAGCCGCTCCAGCAGCGCCAGGCGGTCAAAGCCGTTCTGCCGACTCTTGCCCAGGAACAGGAAGCTCACCGGCCCCAGCAGCGCCACCTTCGGGCTGGCCGGCAGCGCGATGGCTTCGTCCAGCTCGGCCAGCAGGCGCTCCGGGTTCAGCGCGAAGGTCGTGGCGTCATCGAACTCGGGCACGAGATAGTGGTAGTTGGTGTCAAACCACTTGGTCATCTCCAGCGCCAGCGCGCCTTCGCCGGAGGTGGCACCGCAGCCGCAGGCCTCGCCGTGCGAATGGGCGGCCGTGCCGCGCGCCATCGCAAAGTAGCGCTGCAGCGGCGTCTCCCGGCCCGTGAAGCCAAATCGCGCCGGCTCGCAGCCGAGCAGCTGGATCAGGTTGGCGACATGGTCGTAGAGCGCGAAGTCGCCCACGGTGACGTGGTCCAGTCCGGCCTGCTGCTGCAGCCGCCAGTGCCGGGCGCGCAGCTCGGCGGCCTGGGCTTCCAGGGCGTCCGCACCAATCTCGCCGCGCCAGTGGCGCTCCAGCGCCGTCTTCAGTTCGCGCTGCTCGCCCATGCGGGGGAAGCCCAGAATATGAGTTTTGATCACGTTGAATCTGCTTGATGTTGAATCAGATTCGTGATGATCGGCAATCACTGACTATGATTCAAACGAAACGTTTTCTGAATCATCACAAGTTTTGCTCATGCAAACGCCTTTGGAACTGCGCCATCTGCGCACGCTGGTCGCGCTGCGCGAAGCGGGCAACCTGTCGCGCGCCGCCCAGTTGCTGAACCTGACGCAGTCGGCCCTGTCCCACCAGCTCAAGGCCTTGGAGGAGCATTGCGGCGCCGAACTGTTTGCGCGCAAGAGCAACCCGCTGGCGTTCGGCGCCGTGGGCCAGCGCCTGCTGAAGCTGGCCGACCAGGTGCTGCCGCTGATCGATGAGGCCGACCGCGACGTGCGCCGCCTGGTCGACGGCTCGGCCGGCCAGTTGCGCATCGCCGTCGAATGCCACACCTGCTTCGACTGGCTGATGCCGGCCATGGACGCCTTCCGCGGCCGTTGGCCCGAGGTGGAGCTGGACATCGTCTCCGGCTTCCAGGCCGACCCCGTGGGGCTGCTGCACCAGGACCGCGCCGAGCTGGCCATCGCGTCCGACGTGGATGCCGACGAGACCGGCGTCGTCGTGCATCCGCTGTTCAGCTTCGAGATCGTCGCGCTGCTGCCCAAGGGCCATGCGCTGCTGGCCAAGCCCTGGCTGGACGCGGCGGACTTTGCCGAGCACACGCTGATCACCTATCCGGTGCCCGACGAAATGCTGGACCTGGTGCGCCGCGTGCTGCAGCCCGCCGGTATCACGCCGCCGCGGCGCAGCAGCGAGTTGACGGTGGCGATGCTGCAGCTCGTCGCCAGCGGCCGCGGCTTTGCGGCGCTGCCGCTGTGGGCGGTGGAGGGCTACCTGGCGCGCGGCTACGTCGCGCGCCAGCGCATCGGTGAACAAGGACTGACCGGGCGGCTCTACGCGGTCAGCACGGCGGGCCTCGCGGCCAAGCCCTTCCTGGCCGACTTCGTTCGCATCATGCGCGAGACCTCGCTGCTGGATCTGGCCGGTGTCAGCTTGCTGTGATGTCGTGCGGCGCGATGGCTGCTTTGTGCGGCGCCGAAACCGCGCGGCGGTCAGCGTGCTAGATTCCGTCCCCATGTCCCGCGCCGCATTTTTTAGCTTCTGGTTTTTTCCCCGCCCCGGCGGTGGAGAGTCCTGAGCGCGCGCGCTGACCCAGACTCCCTACAAACCGCCGGGCCTCCAAAGCCCGGCGGTTTTTTTATTTCCGAGGACACCACGATGAACGCCAAAGTCTCTTCCGTCGAACCAGAAGCCCAGCGCTGGTATTCCCAGGACGACAAGACCAGCGCCACCGATGACGAGCGCATCCTCGACATCACGCCGCTGCCGCCGCCGGAGCACCTGATCCGCTTCTTCCCCATCCGCGGCACGGCGATGGAAGGCCTGATCAGCAACACGCGCCAGCGCATCCGCAAGATCATGGGCGGCAATGACGACCGGCTGCTGGTCGTCATCGGCCCCTGCTCCATCCACGATCCGACGGCCGCCATCGAGTACGCCCGCAAGCTCAAGGTCCAGCGCGAGAAATACGCCGACACGCTGGAGATCGTCATGCGCGTCTACTTCGAGAAGCCGCGCACGACGGTGGGCTGGAAGGGGTTGATCAACGATCCCTACCTGGATGAGAGCTACCGCATCGACGAAGGCCTGCGCATCGCCCGTCAACTGCTGCTGGAGATCAACCGGCTGGGCGTGCCGGCGGGCAGCGAGTTCCTGGACGTGATCTCGCCGCAGTACATCGGCGACCTGATCGCCTGGGGCGCCATCGGCGCGCGCACGACCGAGAGCCAGGTTCACCGCGAACTGGCCTCGGGCCTGTCCGCGCCCATCGGCTTCAAGAACGGCACCGACGGCAACATCAAGATCGCCACCGACGCCATCCAGGCCGCAGCGCGCGGCCACCACTTCCTGTCCGTGCACAAGAACGGCCAGGTCGCCATCGTCGAGACGCGCGGCAACGAGGACTGCCACGTCATCCTGCGCGGCGGCAAGGCGCCGAACTACGACGCCCAGAGCGTCGCCGAGGCCTGCGCCGACCTCGCCAAGGCCAAGCTGCCGCAGCGGCTGATGGTGGACTGCTCGCACGCCAACAGCAGCAAGCAGCATCAGCGCCAACTGGACGTGGCGCGCGACATCGCCGGGCAGATGCGTGAGGGCGGCCAGAGCATCTTCGGCGTCATGGTCGAGAGCCACCTGCACGACGGCGCCCAGAAGTTCACGCCCGGCAAGGACGACCCCGCGGCGCTGGAATACGGCAAGAGCATCACCGACGCCTGCCTGGGCTGGGACGACTCGCTGGCGGTGCTGGACGTGCTGTCGGAGGCCGTCAAGGCCAGGCGCTGACACAATCCGGGCCATGCAAGCCCGGATCACCGTCGTCTTCGCCACCGGCGCGCCCGTCGACATCCAGCTCGACGCCGCCGAGGTGTTGGGCTACGAGGCGGCCCGCCGCTGGCTCGACGAAAACTTCGTCCGCCTCGAGTGCGAGCCCATGCGCGGCTCCGGCAAGGTGCTGCTGGCCGACAAGCTGGTGGGCATCGCGCTGGCCGCCGGCCCGGCCGCGTTTGCCGACGAAGCCTGGGCGCTGGACTATGCGCGCGCCGCGGCCGGGGCGCTGTCCAAGGCCCTCATCAAGGTCGACGTGCCCCGGCTTGCAGTTTCATACTGACGCCCCCACTTGAACTCCTGCCGCGCGGCCCGACCTGAGGCCGCGTTTTGTTTTGATGGACACCTCACCATGACCAAGCAAACCCACGCCTTCCAGGCCGAAGTCAAGCAGATCCTGCACCTTGTCACGCACTCGCTGTACTCCAACAAGGAGATCTTCCTGCGCGAGCTCGTCTCCAACGCCAGCGACGCCTGCGACAAGCTGCGCTTCGAGGCACTGGACAACGCGGCGCTCTGGGAAGACCAGACCAGCCTGGAAGTGCGAGTCAGCTTCGATGAGGAAGCCAAGACGCTGACCATCAGCGACAACGGCATCGGCATGAGCGCCGACGAGGCCGCCTCCCACCTGGGCACCATCGCCAAGAGCGGCACGCGCGAGTTCATGGCCAAGCTGGAAGGCGACCAGAAAAAGGACGCCCAGCTGATCGGCCAGTTCGGCGTGGGCTTCTACTCCGGCTTCATCGTCGCCGACCGCATCACCGTCGAGACCCGCCGTGCCGGGCTGCCGGCCGACCAGGCCGTGCGCTGGAGCAGCGAAGGCACCGGCGAGTACGAGCTGGAGACCATCACCAAGGCCGGCCGTGGCACGGACGTCATCCTGCACCTGCGCGAGGGCGAGGAAGAGTTCCTGAAGACCTGGCGCGTCAAGTCGACCATCAGCAAGTACAGCGACCACATCTCCCTGCCCATCCTGATGAAGAAGGAAGAGTGGGATGCCGAAGCCGGCAAGCAGGTGGTCAAGGATGAGTGGGAGCCGGTCAACAAGGCCTCGGCGTTGTGGAGCCGCAGCAAGAGCGACATCACGCCCGAGCAGTATCAGGAGTTCTACAAGCAGATCAGCCACGACAGCGAGGCGCCGCTGGCTTACACGCACAACCGCGTGGAAGGCCGCAGCGAGTACACGCAGCTGCTCTACATCCCGCAGAAGGCGCCGTTCGACCTGTGGAATCGCGACAAGCGCGGCGGCGTGAAGCTGTACGTGAAGCGCGTCTTCATCATGGACGACGCCGAGGCGCTGATGCCGGTCTACCTGCGCTTCGTCAAGGGCGTCATCGACTCGGCCGACCTGCCGCTGAACGTGAGCCGCGAGCTGCTGCAGGAAAGCCGCGACGTGAAGGCCATCCGCGAGGGCTCCACCAAGCGCGTGCTGGGCATGCTGGAGAGCCTGGCCAACAGCGAGGAGCAGGCCGACAAGGACAAGTACGCCGCCTTCTGGACCGACTTCGGCCAGGTGCTGAAGGAAGGCATTGGCGAAGACCACCAGAACCAGGAACGCCTGGCCAAGCTGTTCCGCTTCGCGTCCACGCACGCCGACGCGAACGTCAGCCTGGCCGACTACGTCGACCGCATGAAGGACGGGCAGGACGTCATCTACTACATCACCGCCGATTCCCTGGCCGCCGCCAAGCACAGCCCGCAGCTGGAGATCTTCCGCAAGAAGGGCATCGAGGTGCTGCTGCTGGTGGATCGCGTCGACGAGTGGATGCTCAGCCACCTCTACGAGTTCGATGGCAAGACGCTGCAGTCCGTCGCCAAGGGCGGCGTGGACCTGGGCAAGCTGCTCGACGAGGATGAGAAGAAGCAGGCCGAAGCGACGGCCGAGAGCCTGAAGCCGCTGCTGGACAAGCTCAAGGACGCGCTGAAGGATCGCGCCAAGGACGTGCGCGTGACGACCCGCCTGGTCGACTCGCCGGCCTGCATCGTGGTCGAGGAAGGCGACGTGAGCGGCCACCTGGCGCGCCTGCTGAAGCAGGCCGGCCAGGCGGCGCCCGAGAGCAAGCCGACGCTGGAGATCAACGCCGAGCATGCGCTGGTGAAGAAGCTCGATGGCAGCGTGCACTTCGACGACCTGGCCCAGGTGCTGTTCGACCAAGCCGTGCTGGCCGAAGGCGGCCATCTGGAAGACCCGGCCGCCTACGTGAAGCGCGTCAACGCGCTGCTGGTGGGTTGACCACCACGACGCTGCAACTGAAGGCCAAGCCCGGATCGTCACGGTCCGAGCTGGTCCAGGAGGCCGACGGCACCTGGACCGCCTGGCTGAGGTCGCCACCGGTGGACGGCAAGGCCAACACCGAGCTGATCGCGCTGGTGGCCAGGCACTTTGGCTGCGCGAAGTCCGCCGTCAGCATCCACAGCGGCGGCGGCTCGCGCTTCAAGCGAGTTCGGGTCGAAACCGCCGCCTAGGAGCGCTCCGCCCCATCTTTACGAGCCCAATTCGCGGCTTTGTGACGGTTATGCGACAACTCCCGCTGCCGCGGGCTTTCGCGTCGGCCGGCTCGCGGCTAACCTGCTAGGGTTTCCACCGAGTTAGCGTCGTTACATGGTCCCGAGTGAGTTCTGCGCACCTGTTCCCGCCGTGCCTGCGGCCATGGTGACCCGCCGCCTGGTGTTGAGACCGCCCCGCGACAGCGACTTGCAGACGCTGATCGCGCTCCACGCCGACCCCGCCGTCAATCGCTTCTGTGCCGCGGCAACGCCCCACGGCCGCCCGGCCATCGAGGCCCAGTTGCAAGGCTGGATCGCGCATTGGCAGAAACTGGGCTTCGGCCATTGGGCCATTGCCGAGCGCGACAAGCCGGACACGCTGATCGGCTTCGGCGGCCTGATGAACCGCAGCGTCGCCGGCCATGCCGGCCTTTACCTCTACTACCGGATCACGCCGCAGGCCTGGGGCCGCGGCCTGGCCTCCGAGATGGCCCAGTACGCGATGAGTCAGGCCTTCGAGCAGCGCCACGAGGGTGCCGTCGTCGCCGCCGTGCTGCCCAACAACGCCCCGACGCGCAAGACGCTGGAATGCCTGGGCCTGCGCCTCAAGGGCACGCTGGCCGACGGCCCCGGCAGCGCCGCGGCGCTGCTGTACGAGCTTGGCGCCAGCCGCTGGGCCAGCCTGCCGCGCGGCGAGCCGGAGGCCATCGCCTTCGCGGCTTGATCCTCAACCTGGGAAGCGCCTCAGGCCGCCCAGGTCCAGCACGCGCAAGCCGCCGTACTCGATGCGGATCAGCCCCGCGCCGCTCAAGCCGTGCAGCGCCTGGTTCACGCGCTGGCGCGACAGGCCCACCAAATAGCCCAGCTCCTGCTGTGTGATGCGCAGCCAGTTGCCCACGCCCGGATACAGCAGCGGGTGGAAGAGGGCGGCCAGGTTGCGCGCGACGCGCACGTCGGGGTCGTGGATGCGGTCGGTCTCGCGCGCGGCGATGAACTGGCCCAGGCGCTCGTTCAGCTGGTTCAGCACGAAGCGGTTGAAGGCAATGCTGCCGTCCAGCAGCGCATGGAAGCTGTCGATGGGCAGCCCTGCGACGACGCTGGGGCGCAGGGCCTGGATGTTGTAGCGGTAGACCTCGCGCTTGAGCAGCGTGCCCTCGCCGAACCAGCCGCCGGGCGGGATGCCGGTGAAGGTGACGGCGGCGCCGAGCGAATCGTCGTTGCTCATCTTCAACAGGCCATCGACGACGCCGAACCAGAGCGTTGCCGGCCGGCCGATGCGGCACAGCCGCTCGCCGGGCTCGGCTTCCGCCACCTCCAGCGCCGCGACGGCCCGCTCGCGTTGCGGCCCCTCCAGCAAGGTCAGCCACGGAATGGCAGCGCACTCGGCCGGCGTGGGCGGTCGAGTGCGCTGGCGCAAGGGCACAGAGGTGTCGGCCATCGGTTGGGGGCGGGAAAGTCTGGGCCGTGAAGACCCGTAAATTGTCGTCGTACCGACAGATCGGCGTCAAAGTACTGACCAGAATCGGCGCCACAGACGGTGGCTCCAGCCCCGCAAACGGAGACAGGCTTGACCTCGACCTTCCCTCGGCTCTTGCTCGACCACGCCGCCCGCTGGCCGGACGCGCCCGCATTACGCGAGAAGGCCTATGGCGTCTGGCAGACGCTGAGCTGGGCCCAACTCGCGCAACTGGTGCATGAACTGGCCCTGGGCCTGGCCGCGGCGGGCCTGCGCCGGGGCGAGCATGTCGTCGTCGTTGGCGAGAACCGCCCCCGACTCTACGCCAGCATGCTGGCCGCCCAGACCCTGGGGGCCGTGCCGGTGCCGCTGTACCAAGACGCCGTCGCCGCCGAATTCGTCTTCCCGCTGAACAACGCCGAGATCGCCTTCGCCATCGTCGAGGACCAGGAGCAGGTCGACAAGCTGCTGGAGCTGCGCGAGCAGTGCCCGCAGCTCAAGCGCATCTGGTTCGACGACCCGCGCGGCCTGCGCCACTACGACGAGGCCGGCCTCGCGTCGCTGGACGAACTGATCGCGCAGGGCCGCGCCCACGCGGCCGAGCGGCCCGAGTTCTTCGCCGCCGAGGCCGCCGCCGTCCAGCCGGGCGACGTGGCGGCGCTGTTCTTCACCTCCGGCACGACGGGCAACCCCAAGGGCGTCATCCACACGCATGCGTCGCTGATCGACCGCGCCCAGGCCGGACAGCGCTTCGACAAGCTGACCGAGCACGAAGAGGTGCTGGCCTACTTGCCGCCGGCCTGGGTCGGCCAGAACATCTTCAGCTATTCGCAGTGGCTGGCCGTCGGCTATGTCGTCAACTGCCCGGAGTCGGCCAGCACGGTCAGCATCGACCTGAAGGAAATCGGGCCCACCTACTACTTCGCGCCGCCGCGCGTCTTCGAAGGCCTGCTGACGACGGTGATGATCCGCATGGAGGACGCCTCCGCCATCAAGCGCTGGCTGTTCGATCGCTGCATGCGGCTGGCTCGCCGCGTCGGCACGCGGCTGATGGACGGCCAGGCTGTGGGCCTGCTCGACCGCCTGGCCTACGCGTTGGGCAATGTGCTGATCTACGGCCCGCTGCGCAACACGCTGGGCTTTTCGCGCGTGCGCGTCGCCTACACGGCGGGCGAGGCCATCGGCCCCGACCTGTTCAGCTTCTACCGCGCCATCGGCATCAACCTGAAGCAGCTCTACGGCTCCACCGAGACGGCCGTGTTCGTCTGCCTGCAGCCCGACCATGAAGCGCGTGCCGACACGGTGGGCGTGCCGATCGAGGGCGTGGAGATCAAGCTTTCAGGCAGCGGCGAGTTGCTGGTGCGCTCGCCGGGGCTGCTCAAGGGCTATTACAAGAACGAGGCGGCCACGCGCGAGGTGCTGGGCGACGACGGCTGGTTCCACACCGGCGATGCCGGCTTCCTGACGCCGGGCGGCCACCTGAAGATCATCGACCGCGCCAAGGACGTGGGCCGGCTGATGGGCGGCGCCTTCGACGGCGCGATGTTTGCGCCCAAGTACGTCGAGAACAAGCTGAAGTTCTTCCCGCACATCAAGGAGGCGGTCTGCTTCGGTGACAAGCGCGACAAGGTCTGCGCCTTCATCAATATCGACTTCGAGGCCGTCGGCAACTGGGCCGAACGACGCAACCTGCCCTACGCCGGCTACACGGATCTGGCCCAGCGGCCCGAGGTCTATGACTTGATCCTCGACTGCGTCGAGAAGGTCAATGCCGACCTGGCCCAGGACGAGCTGCTGGCCGGCAGCCAGATCAGCCGCTTCCTTGTGCTGCACAAGGAGTTGGACGCCGACGACGGCGAGCTGACGCGCACGCGCAAGGTCAGGCGAGGCGCCATCGCCGAGAAATACGGCGTGCTGATCGACGCCCTGTACGCCGGCAAGGCGGTGCAGCACATCGAGACGCAAGTGAAGTTCGAGGACGGTCGCACGTCGATGATTTCCGCGGACCTTCGCATCGTCGAGGCCAAGACCTTCCCCACCGTCAAGGGGCAGGCCGCATGAAGACCATCGGCGAAGTCATTCTCGACGTGAAGAACATCTCGCTGGCGTTCGGTGGCGTGAAGGCGCTGACCGACATCAGCTTCGACGTGCGCGAGCACGAGGTGCGCGCCATCATCGGCCCCAACGGCGCAGGCAAGAGTTCGATGCTGAACTGCATCAACGGCGTCTACCAGCCGCAGCAGGGCGCCATCACGCTGCGCGGCAAGACCTATCACGGCATGAGCCCGCGCCAGGTCGCCGAGATGGGCGTGGCACGCACCTTCCAGAACCTGGCCCTCTTCAAGGGCATGAGCGTGCTCGACAACATCATGACCGGCCGCAACCTGCGCATGCGGCGTGGCCTGTTCTGGCAGGCCCTGCATTTGGGCCCCGCGCGACGCGAGGAAACGGAGCAGCGCGAGGCCGTGGAGCGCGTCATCGACTTCCTCGAGATCCAGGCCCACCGCAAGACGCCCGTCGGCCGCCTGCCCTACGGCTTGCAAAAACGCGTCGACCTGGGCCGTGCGCTGGCCATGGAGCCCAGCCTGCTGCTGCTGGACGAACCGATGGCCGGCATGAATGTCGAAGAGAAGCAGGACATGTGCCGCTTCATCCTCGATGTCAACGACGAGTTCGGCACCACCATCGTGCTGATCGAGCACGACATGGGCGTCGTCATGGACATCTCGGATCGTGTCGTCGTGCTGGACTACGGCAAGAAGATCGGCGATGGCGTGCCGGACGAGGTTCGTGCCAATCCGGACGTGATCTCTGCGTATCTCGGAGCGAGCCACTGATGGGTCCCTTCCTCGAAACCCTGATCGGCGGCCTGATGTCCGGCATGCTGTATTCGCTGATCGCGCTCGGCTTCGTGTTGATCTTCAAGGCCAGCGGCGTCTTCAACTTCGCGCAGGGTGCCATGGTGCTGTTCGCGGCGCTGGCGATGGCGCGCTTCGCCGAATGGATTCAGAAATACGCCGGCCTTGACGGCAAGATCGTCGTCAACGTGCTCGCGTTTGCGGGCGCTCTCGCCGTGATGGTGGTCGTCGCCTGGCTGGTCGAGCGGCTGGCGCTGTCCAAGCTCGTCAACCAGGAGGGCATCACGCTGCTGATGGCGACGCTGGGCATCGCCTACCTGCTCGAAGGCGCGGGCCAGATGGTGTTCGGCAACGACATCTACAAGATCGACATCGGCCTGCCCAAGGACCCGATGTTTCTGTTCGAGCAGACCTTCGAGGGCGGCATCCTTGTCAGCAAGGAAGACCTCTACGCGGCGCTGATCGCTGCGGCGCTGGTGGCGTCCTTGAGCCTGTTCTTCCAGAAGACCGCCACCGGCCGCGCGCTGCGTGCCGTGGCCGACGACCACCAGGCCGCGCAGAGCATCGGCATCCCGTTGTCGCGCATCTGGGTCATCGTCTGGAGCGTGGCCGGCTTCGTCGCGCTGGTAGCTGGAATGATCTGGGGCAGCAAGTTGGGCGTTCAGTTTTCGCTGTCGCTGGTGGCGTTGAAGGCGCTACCGGTGGTGATCCTTGGTGGGCTGACGAGCGTGCCGGGTGCCATCGTGGGTGGGCTGTTGATCGGGGTGGGGGAGAAGTTGTCGGAGGCCTACCTCGGGCCTGCGTTGGGTGGTGGCATCGAGTACTGGTTTGGCTATGTGCTTGTGCTCGTCGTACTACTGGTGAGGCCTCAGGGGCTCTTCGGGGAGAAGATCATTGATCGCGTCTAGGCCCAATCCGACACAGCCACAGAGGCACAGAGGCACAGAGAAGATTCAAGTGCGGTGGGTCTCTGTGTCTCTGTGCCTCCGTGGCTTTGCTTCCTCATCGGTGGAGCGTTGACGCCATGCTCTACCGCGAGAACGGCCAGTTCAAAACCAGCTACTCGGCAGACAGCCAGATCCTGCCTATCCGCCAGGATCGCATCGCGATGGCGTTGCTGCTGATCGCAGCCTTCGTCGTCATCCCGATGGTGTCCAGCGAGTACCTGCTGCGCGCCATCTTCATCCCCTTCCTGATCCTGTCGCTCGCCGCGCTGGGCCTGAACGTGCTGGTGGGCTACTGCGGCCAGATCTCGCTGGGCTCGGGCGCCTTCATGGCCGTGGGCGCCTACGTGGCCTACAACTGCCAGGCGCGGTTTGACGGCATGCCGCTGATCGTGTCGCTGCTGGCCGGCGGCTTGGGGGCCACCGTGCTGGGCGTGGCTTTCGGGCTGCCGTCGCTGCGCATCAAGGGGCTCTATCTTGCGGTGGCCACGCTGGCGGCGCAGTTCTTCGTCGACTGGGCCTGCCTGCGCCTGCCCTGGGTCACCAACGGCTCGTCGTCCGGCTCGGTCAGCGTGGCCAACCTGAGCCTCTTCGGCGTCGGCGTCGAATCGCCGTCGGCGCGCTATCTGCTCTGCCTGAGCTTCGTCGTCGTCTTCGCACTGGCCACCAAGAACCTCGTGCGCGGCCACATCGGCCGCTCGTGGATGGCCATGCGCGACATGGACGTCGCAGCGGCCGTCATCGGCATCCGGCCCATGCAGGCCAAGCTCAGCGCCTTCGCGGTCAGCAGCTTCATCATCGGCGTGGCCGGGGCGCTGTGGGGCTTCGTGCACCTGGGCTCCTGGGAGCCGGCGGCGTTCGGCATCAACCGCTCGTTCGACCTGTTGTTCATGGTCATCATCGGCGGCCTCGGTTCGATCTCGGGCGCCTTCTTCGGCGCAGCCTTCATCGTCGTGTTGCCGCTGCTGCTGGACAAGCTGCCCTACTGGACCGGCCTGCCGATGGACACGGCCACCGCCTCCCACCTCGCGCTGATGATCTTCGGCGCACTGATCGTGTTCTTCCTGATCAAGGAACCGCATGGCCTCGCGCGGCTCTGGGCCACGGCGAAGGAAAAGCTCAGACTCTGGCCCTTCCCTCATTGAAGCGCATTGATACCCACAACGATAGGAGACCGCCCATGAAGATCGCATCCCTCATTGCCTGCACGGTGCTGGCTGCCCTGCAGTTCGCCGCTGCCCCGCCGGCGCAAGCCCAGGCCAAGGAGCAGTTCTTCCCGTTGCTGGTCTACCGCACAGGGCCCTATTCGCCCAACGGCACGCCCTGGGCCAATGGCAAGCAGGACTACATCAAGCTCATCAACGCGCGCGATGGCGGCGTCAACGGCGTGAAGCTGACCTTCGAGGAATGCGAGACGGGCTATGCGACCGACAAGGGCGTGGAGTGCTACGAGCGCCTGAAGGGCAAGGGCCAGTTCGGCGCGACGCTGTTCGACCCGCAGGCCACCGGCATCACCTTCGCGCTGACCGACAAGGTGCCGCACGACAAGATCCCGCTGGTCACGCTGGGCTATGGCCTGTCGGCCTCGGCCGAGCCCCTTCGGCAAGGAGCCCATCCCGCTGCTGGAGGAACGCAGCAAGACGCATGGCTTCGAGCTGATCAAGATCCCGGTCACGGCGCCCGGCGTCGAGCAAAAGAGCGCCTGGCTGCAGGTGCGTCAGGCGCGACCCGACTATGTGCTGCTGTGGGGCTGGGGCGTCATGAACTCCACGGCGTTGAAGGAGGCCCAGGCTACCGGCTACCCGCGCGAGAAGATGTACGGCGTCTGGTGGTCGGGTGCCGAGCCGGACGTGAAGGACGTGGGCGAGGGCGCCAAGGGCTACAACGCGCTGAACCTGAACACCTCGGGGCAGAGTCCCAAGGTCATCCAGGACATCCTGAAGTTCGTGCACGACAAGGGCCAGGGCACGGGGCCGAAGGACGAGGTGGGCTCGGTGCTGTACACGCGCGGCCTGGTCATCCAGGCGCTGGGCGTGGAGGCCGTGCGGCGTGCGCAGGAGCGCTTCGGCAAGGGCAAGGTCATGACCGGCGAGCAGGTGCGCTGGGGTCTGGAGAACCTAGCGCTGGATGACAAGAAGCTGGCCACGCTCGGCCTGACGGGCGTGATCCGGCCGATCAGCACGAGCTGCACCGACCACCAGGGCTCGACCTGGGTGCGCGTGCACACCTGGGACGGCGCGAAGTGGAGCTTCAGCAGCGACTGGTACGAGGCTGATGCGCAGATCATCAAGCCGATGGTGAAGGCGGCGGCGGACAAGTACGCGGCTGAGAAGAAGTTGACGCGGCGGACGCCGGCGGAATGCCAGAGCTGAGGATGGCTGTGCGTAGGCTCTCGCGCTGCTTCGGGTCGGTGGCCAGGCTCAGCCGGGAGTTCGCCCCGGCGGGCGACCTTCTTTTTGAGCGACCAAAAAGAAGGCAAAAAGTCGCCCCTGCTCCGTCGCCCCTCTGCGAGGGGTGCCCTGCGATGCTCGAACGCCGAGGCCCGCCCGGAACTCGCTTC
>JAEKLF010000091.1 GCA_019509985.1 Burkholderiales bacterium
GGCCCTGCATGCTTGCTTGAGGACGCGGGAATAGCCAGATTTGCCAACGCCGTTGTCACCGTAGATGACGGTGAGCCCATCCGGGGCGACCGGGAGAGATTTCCCGCTAGCGAGCGCGTTGACGTTCTTGAGGTTCTGGATCGCGGTGAGTTTGACGACGACCTCTCCGGTTTGCGGGGCGGCCACCTGCTCTTCGGTTAACTGCCGCGCTGCCCGCTTTTTGGGATCGGGAATGTCTTTGGAGGCTTTGAGGAGCGCAAGGATGTCCTCAAGGTCACCGGCGGAGAGCTGTGAGTTCTCGTAGAGCAGGGCGACGGCGTGCTGCTGCCAAGCGGGCTGCTTCGCTGCCCAACTTTGGATTTCCCTCAAGATCGTCATGCTCGCCTCCCCAGGCTGCCCGTCGTTGTTAACAGGTGTAACGATGATAGGTCGCTAGCTATCCGAAGTCGTGCAAGAAGCTTGGAGCGTGACTCTGCTCAACCCGTAGACCTGCTTTAACGGTATACAGGGTCGCTCAAGGTGAACGTCGGATTCCTGCGAAAGCGTCAAGAGCATGCGCGCCCGCCCGCTATCTGCTGCATTCCGCAGCGGATTAGGGAGCGCGAGACGCTGCGACTGGTTCTACGACGGCTTGGCTCATCTACTGAGCTATCGGGCTGATAAGTTCATCGCCGTGGCCCAAGTTAACAGCCGACGACCATGAAGCGGAGTTCCGCGATGGGACGTGATGACAAAGCCAGCGTCTTCTAGGTAGCGACCCGGACAACAAAATTCCAAGATGCATGCCGACGAACCTTGGAAATTCCAAGATGAGCGAAGTGGCCGTTCCAACATGAATGGCAAGAAACGGCCCAAGTAGTTGATTGGCCGCGGGGCTCCGATGCCAAGATGAATGGAGCTCGACAGCTGCCGTGAAATCGGCCGCAACTATTCGCTGTTGTTGCCGTTGCCGCCGAGATCAGCCGAACGGTCGCGGACATGCTCGATGAACGCCCGCAGTTTGGGCAGCACCTGGCGGCGGCCCGAGTGGTAGAGGAAGACGCCGGGCGACTTCGAGGCGTAGGAGCTCAGCACTTCCTCGAGCCGCCCTTCGCGCATGTCCTCGGCGGCGATTGGTTCCGGCACCTGGGCCAGGCCGACGCCGCCGAGCGCGGCGCCCAGCATGGTCGGGAAATCGTTGACGACCAGCGGGCCGTTCACGGCCAGGTCGATCGGCCGTCCGCCATCCTCCACGCGCCAGGGCGCGACCACGCCGCTTGCCCGGCGCATGCGCACGCAGGCATGCCGCTGGAGGTCTTCGGGGGCCACGGGCCGGCCATGGCGGTCCAGATAGGCGGGCTGGGCGACGATGGCGTAGCGAAAGGACGGCGTCAGCCGTACGGCGACCATGTCCGCCGCGATGAACTCACCCAGTCGGATGCCCGCATCGAAGGCATCCCGCGCCAGGTCGACGAGTTCCTCGCTGGCGACGATCTCGACCACCACGTCGGGATAGGCCTGTGCGAACGACGCCAGCACGGGCTGCAGCAACAGCGGCACCGCGGCCCGCGGCACCGCGAGGCGCAAAAGGCCGGATGGCCGCTGCGCCAATCCACGGGCCGCATCGCCGGCGACGAGGATTTCCTCGAAGGCCGGCCGCGCGTGTTGCAGGAAGCGCTCGCCGGCCTCGGTCAGGCCGACGCTGCGCGTCGTGCGCGTGAACAGCGCGACGCCCAGCCGGGCCTCCAAGCCGCGAATGGTCTGGCTGATGGCGGACGGTGTGATCCCGAGGTCATCGGCGGCCTGGCGGAAGCTGCGGCGCGCCGCCACGCGCAGAAAGGCTTCGACGCCCTCCAGTGTGCCGCGCGCGACTGTGTAGGCCTGCTTCATGGTTCATGAAGATTGTGCTCGATTGTCGCGGGGATGAGCTCGCCCTAACCTCGTCGTCAAAGGAGCGACGACATGTCCGCGACCACGCTGTTCCAAACCCATCTCGTGCTGGGGTACGCCGCCTGGCTGCTCTGCTTTGGCACCTACATCTGGCCGAGATTGAAGGCGATGGAGCATTTCGAGGCGCAACGCGCCATCGCGACGCTGCACGGCTTCCGCTTTTTCGGGCTGGTCTTCATCCTGCCCGGCGTGGTCGGTCCCAATCTGCCGGCGGGCTTCGCCAGCTTTGCTGCGTATTGGGATTTCGCGACCGGCGTGCTGGCCCTACTCGCGCTGCTTTCGGCCAGGGCGCGTCCGCTGTTCTGGGTGTTCGTCGTCGCCTTCAATGCCGTGGGCTTCGTCGACCTGGTCATGGACTATGCCCACGCCATCCAGGCCGGCGTTCCAGAAGTCGCAGGGCAGCTGGGCGCCGCCTACGCGATCCCGATCATCTACGTGCCGTTGCTGATGATCACGCACGTTGCCGCGTTCTACCTGTTGCTGCGGGCCATGCGTGAGAGGCTGGCTGGGCGCAACGCGATACCCGGGACCGCGGCGGGCCGCCATCCGGCCGCGCACTGAGCCCGACCGCTCCGCTCAGCCGTGCCAGCGCTTGGTTGCGCGGCGTACCACCTCGGGCAGCAGGTGGTCGTCTGCCTCGATGTGCCGCAGCCAGGCGGCGTCGTTGCCACTGCCGTTGATCTCCCGGCGCAGGTATTGCAGCGCGGCCTCGGCGCGCAGGTCGCCGGCGTGGGTGTCCAGGCGGGCGAGCACGGCGCTGAGGTCGTCGCGCAGCACGCGGTGCTCGCCGGTCTCGGGGTCGACGAAGGTGCCGTCCAGGCCGAAGCGGCAGGCCTGGAAGCGGTTGAAGGTGTAGGGCAGGTAGTCGTCCTCGCTGAGCTTGAACGGCTTCTCCAGCGTCATCCAGCGCGCCAGGCACTGGATGAAGCCGGCCAGTGCGGCGGCCTTCTCGATGGTCAGCGGCGTGTCCAGCACACGGACCTCGATGGTGCCGAACTCGGGCTTGGGGCGGATGTCCCAGTAGAAGTCCTTCATGCCCGAGACGACGCCGGTGTGGGTCATCTTGGCGAAGTAGGCCTCGAAGTCGGCCCAGGTCTGCACGAAGGGTGCGCGGCCCGACAGCGGGAAGGCGAACACCGAGTTCAGCCGCGCCGAGTCGAAACCCGTGTCCTCGCCCTGCACGAAGGGCGACGAGGCCGCCAGCGCGATCAGGTGCGGGATGAAGCGGCTCATGCCGTGCAGCAGCACCAGAGCTTCGTCGGCGCTCGGGCAGCCGACGTGCACGTGCTGGCCGAAGACCGTGAACTGCTTGGACAGATAGCCATACAGCGACGACAGCTCGTGAAAGCGCGGCGTCTCGAAGATGCGCCGGCGTGTCCAGTGCTGGAAGGGGTGGGTGCCGCCGCCGCACAGGGCCACGTCCAGGCGCCCGGCGCAGTCCACCAGTGCGTCGCGGATCTGGCCCAGCTCGGACAGCACCTGGCCGAAGCCCGAGCAGACACCGGTGGACAGCTCGATCATGCTGCTCGTGATCTCGGGCTTCACGTCGCCGGGGATGCTGCGCTTCTCCATCAGGCGCAGCAGGTCGCCGGACACGGGTGCCAGGTCGTAGTCGTCGCAGTTGACGATCTGCAGCTCCAGCTCGACGCCCAGCGTCAGCGGCTGCGATTTGGAAAATTCACCCAGGCTCATTTGTGCACCCTTCGCGCTTCGCGCTGTCCCGCCAAGCGGGAGTGAGCCCCTTCGGGCGGCCGTGCGGGACTCATCAACGCCCTTCCTTGCGCGCTGCGCGTTTGGGCGCCGGCGGCAGCTCGCCGGCCAGGCGCAGCGCGAACTGCACGGCGATGGGCCCGATCAGCTCCAGCACGGCGATGCTGGCCAGGATGATGGGCACGGCGCCCGCGGCCAGTTCGGGCTCGGCACGCATCAGCTCGCTGAGCATGACCAGGGCCGTGGCCGACAACGGCGTCATCGTGATCGACAGCGCCAGGCCCTGGCGCCAGCTCGCCTTGGCCCAGGGCGACAGCGCGACGATGACCACCGTCTTGGTGATGAAGCGCGTCGCCAGCAGCGCCAGCGCCGCGAAGCCGCCGGCAACGAGGATCTTGGGCGTCCAGGCCGAGCCGACGATGACGAAGAGCATCAGCACCAGTGCGCCGCCCGAGGTGCCGAAGTGACGCGGCCAAACCCACGGCCGCTCGCTGGTGTTGCGCAGCAGCAGGCCGGCCAGCAGCGGCATCAGCAGCGTCGACACGCCGACGGCGCGCGCCAGCACGATGGCGAAGGCCACCAGGCCGAACACCAGCAGCACGGCGCTCTCGTTGCGCAGGTCCAGGCGCCGCGCGACGAGATAGACGGCGCCGGCCAGCAGCGCGGCCAGGCCCAGCGTCGTCAGCAGCGAGATCGCCAGGCCTGCGAGCGCCTGCGGCAGGCTGCCGCCGTCGTCCGCGGCCCACCAGGTGCGCATCAGCGTCAGCGCGACGACGGCGTAGAGCGTGTTCAGTGCCGTCAGCAGCGAAGCGCGCTGCGTGACTTGACCCTCGGCGCCTAACTCCAGCGCGACGCGCCCCGACACGGCGGCCGGCGCCGGCATGGCCAGGATGGCGCAGGCCACGGTCGTCTGCCAACCCAGCCCAAAGAGGCGCAGCACGACGGCCACGGCCACCGCGCTGAGCAGCGCCTCGGCGAGGCTGGTCGCGGCCAGGCCCGGGTTGCGCACCAGCCAGCGCAGGTGCACGCGGCAGCCGATCTCGAACAGCAGCAGCCCCAGCGCCAGATCGGTCACCGTCTGCGCCGCGCCGGCCAGCGGCATCGCCACGCCATGCCCGAAGGCGGCCGCCACGCAGCCCGCCAGCGTGTAGCCGACAACGCGCGGCAGCCGCGTCGTCGCGGCAATGAATTCACCAGCCAATGCGCCCGCCAGCAACACGCCGACGATGAACATCAAACCGCTGGAAGGTGCGACAGCCAGACCGGCCCACACCCTGGCACCACTGTCGAGTGCAGTCATGCGTCTCCCCGTACAAGTTCTCCTGCGAGCCTAAGGGGCTGGCCGGGGCGGCTCTTGTAGGCGAAGACGCCGAAAGCATGTGAGCCCCATCGCCTCCCGGACAATGCCGCCATGCAGCTTCTCAGCGTCAACACCGCCCGCGTCGAACACTTTGTTGCGACTTCCGGCCAGGCCCTGGACTCGGCCATCCGCAAACGTGCGCGGCCAGGCCGCATCGCCGTCGGCCCGCTGGGCCTGGACGGCGACGAGCAGGCCGACCCGAGCGTGCACGGCGGCCCCGCCAAGGCCGTTTACGCCTACCCGCAGGAGCACTACGCCTTTTGGACGACGGTGCGTGGCCAGGCCAAGGTCGCGGGCGAGCTGCAGCCCGGCGATCTTGGCGAGAACCTGACGATCAGCGGCCTGCTGGAGAACAAGGCCTGGATCGGCGACGTGCTGCGTTTTGCGGACTGCGAACTGGTCGTGTCCGAGCCGCGCTACCCCTGCTTCAAGTTCAACGCTCACATGGGCTTCAACCAGGCGGCCAAGCTGATGACGCAGAGCGCCTATTGCGGCTTCTACCTGGCCGTGAAGCGGGAAGGCACGATCGCCGCGGGCGAGGCCTTCGAGCTGCTGCCGGGGCCGCGCGAGGTCGGCATCGTCGAGCTGTTCAAGGCCAAGATGAGGAAGGCATGACCCGTCGCCGCGGGCTGCTTGCCGCGGTGGGCCTGTGGCCGCTGGCCGCCCACGCCGGGCCCGTGCTCAAGGTGGGCCCGCGCCGGGCCGTGAAGTCCCTGGCCGCCGCGGCTCGACAGGCCAGGGACGGCATGCTGATCGAGGTCGACGCGGGCGAGTACCTTGCCGACGTGGCCGCCTGGCCGCAGCACGAGCTGACGCTGCGCGCCATGGGCGGGCGCGTGACCGTCATCGCCGCCGGCGCGCAGGTGCAGGGCAAGGGCCTGTTCGTGATGACGGGCCGGCGCCAGCGCATTGAAGGCTTCGACTTCATCGGCGCCACGGTGCCGGACCGCAACGGCGCCGGCCTCCGGCTGGAGGCCGGCTCGCTGACCTTGGCCGACTGCACGTTCCGGGACAACGAGAACGGCGTGCTGACGGCCAACGACGACGGCATCGAGCTCGACATCGTCGACTGCGACTTCGGCCCCATCCTGCCGCGCGAGGGCAGGACGCATCACCTCTACGTCGGCGCCATCAAGCGCCTGGCCGTCAGCGGCAGCTACTTCCATCACGGACTGCACGGCCACCTGCTGAAGAGTCGCGCGGCGCTCAACCATGTGCTCTACAACCGCTTGAGCGACGAGATCGGCGGCCGCGCGAGCTATGAGCTGGAGTTCCCCAACGGCGGCGTCGCCGTCGTCATGGGCAACCTCATCATGCAGAGCTCGACGACGGAGAACCCGCACGTGATCTCCTTCGGCGTGGAGGGCGCGAGCTGGCCGAAGCAGGCCCTCTACCTCGTCAACAACACGCTGGTGGACCAGCTGCCCAGCGGCGGCATCTGGCTGCGCGTGTCGCCACCGCAGGCCGACGTCGTGCTGGCCAACAACCTGCTCGTCGGCACGCCGCAGCTCGCGGCCGAAGGCCACTGGACGCGGCGCGCCAACTTCACGGCCGACTGGGACGAGTTCGTCCGCGCGGCGCGCGACGACTTCCGCCTGAAGCCGGACTCGGCGCTGCGCGGCAAGGCACAGGAGGCCGGCGAGGGCGGCGGGCTCAAGCTCACGCCGACGCGCGAATACCGCCACCCGCGCGGCACGGCGGCCCTCAGCGGGCCGGCGCACAACCCAGGCGCTTTCCAGGCCTGAGACGAAGGCCCACGACGCCCAGGCCGGCGAGCAGCATCGCCAGCGTCTGCGGCTCGGGCACGGCGGCAGTGAAGCCGAGCTGCACGCTGGCCACACGCTGCAGCGTGCGTGCCGTAGCCGCGTCGATACCCAGGTCCGCCGCCGCCTGCTCGGCCACGCCCAGCGTCAGCGGGTCGCGGCCGGTGATGCTGCCGAACAGCGTCAGCGCGCTCAGGTACGAGCCGTACTTGCTGGCGTGCGTGCGGTCCAGCCACCACAGGTTCAGCGCGTTGGCGGTCTCGGCGAAGGTGCCGTCGGCGCCGTAGAAGCCGCTGCCCTGCGCCAGCCCGCTGTCCACCGCGCGCTGGAAGGCGTCGCCCACCGGCACCACGCCGGCGAAGTTGGGGTTGCTGGCGGCCTTGCCGTAGAACGAGTCGTGCAGGTCGGCCGTCATGCCGGCCAGCGTGTCGTAGTACAGCGTGGCGTTGCCGCCCGCGCTGCTGGTGTCGACGATGGGGCGGCCGTCGGCGCTGGTGATGTCGGGCTTGGTGATCAGGTGCGCCTCCACCATGTCGGGGCGCGCCCAGCTCTGCTCCAGGTAGACCTTGGTGTTGACGCTGGCGTTGGGGTTGGCGGCGATGGTGCGCGTGGTGTTGCAGCTGCCCTGGCTCAGGCCCGTGGCCATGCAGGCGGCCAGGCTGCCGAACAGGGTGGACTCCTTGTAGCTCTGCGCCGCGCCGTTGTGGATGAAGCGCTCGAACTGGTCGGCGTAGGCGTTGAACGTGGCCAGGTTGGCGTTCTTGCCGCGGCCCGCGGGCAGCGCGGCGTCGCTCTGCTCCTGCAGCACCACGGTGTCCCACTTCTGCGTGGCGACGTTCTCGCGCAGCTTCCAGTCGCTGTTGGCCGTGTCCAGGAACTGGCCGCGCAGCGAGGCCGCGTTGCGGGTGGACAGCGACACGTCGTAGGCCATGCCCGCCTCGTCGGTCATCTTCTTGAAGATGCCCGGCACGCCGCCCCAGGGGTGCGGCTCGAAGCTGCCGAAGCCCGGCGTGCCGGCGGGGTAGCTGTTGGTGCCGGTGGGGTTGGTCAGCGTGAAGCCGGCGGTCAGGTCGTGCACGGCGGCGGCGTTGTAGCTCATCACCGGGTCCGCGCGGCCGAAGGTGTAGCTGTTGCCGACGAACAGGATCTTGATCGGGTCGGCCGCCTGGGCCGGCGCGGCCAGCGCGGACAGGGCAAGCGAGGCCGCCGCCAGCGCGAGAAGGCGCTTTTTCATGGATGTCTCCGTTGTTGTGGATGGATGCAGAACGGCATCAACGGTAGGCAGCGTTCTCTCAGTCGTCAAATATCTTGAAAACCTCATTCCCATATCATTTGCATATGAACCTTCGGCAGCTGCGCTACTTCCTGGCCGTGGCCGACGCAGGCCACATCACCCGCGCCGCCGAGCAGCTGGGCCTGCAGCAACCGCCGCTGAGCCAGCAGATCAAGGCGCTGGAGTCGCGGCTGGGCCTGACGCTGTTCGAGCGCCATGCCAAGGGCGTGACGCTGACCGAGGCCGGCCGGCTGCTGCAGGGCGAGGCGCGCCAGCTGGTGGCGCAGGCCGATGCGCTGCAGCGCCGCATGGCCCAGGTGGCCGCGGGCCTGCAGGGGCCGCTGAAGCTGGGCTTCACCAGCTCCGCCGCGGCGCATGCGTTTTTGCCGCGCGTGCTGCGCGAATGCCGCCAGCAGTACCCCGGCATCCAGCTGGAGCTGGCCGAGTTCAACGCGGCCGAGCTGACCGAGCAGGTGCTGGCGTCCAGGCTGCACTGCGGCTTCCTGCGCGTGCCGGTGGCCGCGCCCGCGGGGCTGGTGTTCGAGACGCTGTTCGACGAGCCGGTGCTGCTGGTGCTGCCCAGCGACCACCCGCTGGTGCCGACGGGCGGCGGCGCGGTGCCGCTGGCCGCGCTGCGCGACGAGGGCTTCATCCTCGTGCGCCGCCCCGGTGCGCCGGGGCTGTATGCCGAGTGGCTGGCGCTATGCCGCCGCGCCGGCTTCGAGCCCCGCGTGGTGGCCGAGGTGCCGCGCATGCTGACCAACCTCAACCTGGTCGCCGCGGGCGCCGGCATCACCATCGTGCCGGCCTCCATGCGCGGCGTGCACGCGCACGCGCTGGCCTACTGCGAGCTCGCCAACGCGCAGGCACTGCGTGCGCCCATGACGCTGGTCTCACGCCAGGCCGACCCCGTCGGCCCGACGGCCACCTTCATCGCGCTGGTGCGCGAGGTCAATTCAGCGCTTACGCACGCTTGAGTTCGGCTTCGGCGATCGGGTAGTCCGTGTAGCCCTGGGCACCGCCGCCGTAGAACGTCTCTTTCTGGAAGGGCGCCAGCGGCAGGTCGTGCTTCAGCCGCTCGACCAGGTCGGGGTTGCTGATGAACGGCCGGCCGATGGCGACGGCGTCGGCATGGCCGCTGGCCACGGCGTCCAGCGCCATCTGGCGGGTGTAGCCGTTGTTGGCGATGTACGGGCCCTTGAAGCGGCGGCGCAGCGTCACGTAGTCGAACGGCGCGTTGTCGCGCGGGCCGCCGGTGGCACCCTCGACGACTTCCAGGAAGGCCAGTTTCAGCGGCGCCAGCTGGTCCACCACGTAGTTCCACAGCGCCTGCGGGTTGCTGTCCTGGCCCACGTCGTTGGCCGGCGTTACCGGGCTCAGACGCAGCGCCGTGCGGCCCGCGCCGATGGCGCCCGCCACGGCGGTCATCACCTCGATCAGCAGCCGCGCGCGGTTCTCGATGGAGCCGCCGTACTCGTCGTTGCGGTCGTTGGCGCTGTCGCGCAGGAACTGCTCCAGCAGGTAGCCGTTGGCGCTGTGCACCTCCACGCCGTCAAAGCCCGCGGCCATGGCGTTCCTGGCCGCCTGCACGTAGTCGGCGATCAGCTGCGGCAGCTCATCGGTGCGCAGCGCGCGCGGCTCGGCGGTGGGCACCAGTTCGTTGTACGCGGCGTAGGTCTTGGTCTTGGCCGCGCGGTTGGTGGACGACACCGGCGCCTGGCCGCCGGGCTGCAGGCTGTTCACCGAGATGCGGCCCACGTGCCACAGCTGCACGACGATCTTGCCGCCCTCGGCGTGCACCGCGTCGGTCACCTGCTTCCAGGCCGCGATCTGCTCGGGGTTGTGGATGCCGGGCGTGTCGAAGTAGCCCTGGCCATCGGGGCGGATCTGCGTCGCCTCGGTGATCAGCAGGCCGGCGCTGGCACGCTGGCGGTAGTACTCGACGTGCAGGTCATGCGGCGTCTGCTGGCGCGCGCGGTTGCGCGTGAGGGGCGCCATGACGACGCGGTTGGCGAGCTGGATGTCGCCGAAGCGGACGGGGTCGAAGAGGTTGGGCATGGCGGTGAGATGGAGACGAAAACAATGGCCGCAAGGCTAGTGGCGGGGAGCTTTCCCTGGCTGGGCGGGGTTGATGCGGGTTGTGTTAGCGACAATCGCCCCATGCTCGCCTACCGCCACGCCTTCCATGCCGGCAACCATGCCGACGTCCTCAAGCACCTGGTGCTGACCCGCGTGCTGCGCTACATGGGCGAGAAGGACAAGCCCTACACCTTGATCGACACCCATGCCGGCGCCGGCGGCTACTCGGTCGAGGGCCGCTACGCGCAAAAGAAAGGCGAGTACGCCGAAGGCATCGCCAAGCTCTACGACATGGCCGGCAAAGGGAACCTGCCCGCGCCACTGGCCGACTACGTGGACCTGGTGCATGCCTTCAACCCCGACGGGCAATTGCGCCAGTACCCTGGCTCGCCGGCCATCGCCAACCTGCTGCTGCGCGAGACTGACCGGCTGCGCGCCTACGAGCTGCACTCCACCGACCACCGCATCCTGGCCAGCTACCTCGAATCCCGCCCGCAGACCCAGGTGCGCGACACCGACGGCTTTGCCGCCATCAAGGCCGAACTGCCCTCGCCCACGCGCCGCGCGGCCCTGTTGATGGACCCGTCCTACGAGATCAAGACCGACTACGCCAAGGTGCTGACCGCGCTGCGCGAGGCGCTGGAGCGTGCGGCCGACACGGTCGTCATGATTTGGTATCCGCAGCTGGTGCTGCTGGAGTCTGCCCAGATGGTGCCGCGCTTGAAGGCCAGCGCCGATTCGATGGCCAAGAAAGGTTGGCTGCACGTGCGCCTGACGGTGGCCCAGCCGGACGTGAACGGTTTCGGCATGCTGGGCAGCGGCATGCTGGTCGTCAACCCGCCGTTCACGCTACACGACGAGCTGGCCGAGTGCCTGCCGCTGCTGGTGGAGAAACTTGGGCAGTACGACGGCGCGAACTACGTGCTCGAACAAAAAGCGGCATGACGGAGTCCAAGCCCGTCACGATGGAGCAGATCGCCGCGCTGGCTGGCGTGTCCACGATCACGGTCTCGCGCGCGCTGCGCGACAGCCCCTCCGTCACGCCGGCCACGCGTGAGCGCATCAAGACGCTGGCCGAGGCCGCCGGCTACCGCTTCAACCACCACGCCCGCAACCTGCGCCTGCGCCGCAGCCACATGGTGGCCGTCATGCTGGAGATGCAGCCCGACACCGACCGGCCCATGACCGACGCCTACCCGCTGCAGCTGCTGGGCGGCATCACGCAGGAGCTGACCTCGCGCGGCTACAGCGTGCTGCTGTCGGCGCTGCAGGGCCCCGGCCAGGGCATGGCCGCGTCGGCGGATGGCGTCATCCTGCTCGGCCAGGGCGCCAACGGTTCGGCCGTCAAGTCGGTTGCCGCCATGGGGCTGCCGCTGGTGGTCTGGGGTGCGGAGCATGGCCGCAGCGACTCGGTCGTCGTCGGCGGCGACAACGCCCACGGCGGCGCCAGCGCGGCCGAGCGCCTCATCGCGCTGGGCCGGCGCGAGTTGTTCTTCCTCGGCGACGTGCGCCACGCCGAGATCCGCGACCGCCAGCAGGGCTTCGCCAAGGCGCTGAAGAAGGCCGGGCTGAAGACGCAGACGCTGACGCCCGCGGCCTTCACCTTCGGCGCCGGCTTCACGGCCGTGAAGGCTCACCTCGCGCATCTGACGAAAGGCGGCAAGCCGCCCGACGGCCTGTTCGCCGCCAGCGACCTGCTGGCCATGGGCGCCGTGCGTGCCTTCACCGACGCCGGCCTGGCCGTGCCCGATGCTGTCTCGGTCATCGGCTACGACGACTCCCCCGCCGCGCAGAGCTTCGCGCCGCCGCTGACCAGCGTGCGCCAGGACTGGCACCACGGCGGCGTGCTGCTGGCGCGCAAGGTGCTGGACCTGATCGGCGGCCAGCATGCGGCCAGCGAGATCATGCCGACCGAACTGGTGATCAGGGCCACCTGACACGGCCTGAGCGGAGAATGCCGGCATGAGCACGACCCAAGACCTGACCGATGCCGAGTTCGCCGAACTCGATGAACTCCTCGCCGCGACGCCCGAGCCGCTGCAGCCGCTGGACGCGTCCATGTTGGACGGCTATCTGTGTGGCGTCATCGTGCAGCCGCGCCTCATCGAGCCGGACGAGTGGCTGCCCAACATCTTCGACTACGACGGCGGCCTGTTGCCCGAGGCGGTGGATGCCACCTGGCTGGACCGGCTGACCCAGCTCGTCGAACGCCGCCACGCCGCGCTGAGCCGCGGCCTGGCCGAGGACGGCTGGTTCGACCCCGTCATCCTCGAAGTCGACGAAGACCAGGCGCCCGATCCCCTGCCCGAGGATGCCAGCGAGGAAGAGCGTTCGGCGCGCGCCAGCTATGACGCCCTCGGCACCATCTCGCGCTCGCTGATGCCCTGGGTCGCGGGCTTCCAGCATGCGGCGCTGTGCTTCCCCGATCTGGCCGACATGCCGAGCGACGACGTCGCCGCGGCGCTGGCCCGCCTGTACCGCCACCTGCCCGCCGAGACGGCGGAGGAAAAGGAAGTCGTCGCCACGCTGAACCGCGAGCACCCGCTGAAGGACCTGGACGACGCCATCGAGGAAATGGTGGCCACGGTGGCGGACCTGTCCGACCTGACGGAGACCGAGCGCTACCGCGTCGAGACCATCCGGCGCGACACGCCCAAGGTGGGGCGCAACGATCCTTGCCCTTGCGGCTCGGGCCGCAAGTACAAGGTCTGCCACGGTAGCAACTGATGCGCCTGCAGCTCCTGTCGGACCTGCATCTCGAAACTGAGTCCTACCAGCCGGTGCCCGCGCCGGGCGCCGAACTGCTGATCCTGGCCGGCGACATCGACACGACCTGGCGCAGCTTCGAGCTGTTCCGCGGCTGGCCGGTGCCCGTCCTCTTCGTGCCGGGCAACCATGAGTTCGACCGCCGCGACGTGGACGATGCCCGCGAGGCGCTGCGTGCCCACGTCCAGGCGCTTGGCCTGCGCATGCTGGACGACGAGAGCATCGTGCTGACCGACGCCGAGGGCCGGCGCGTGCGCTTCGTCGGCAGCACGCGCTGGTGCGATTTCGAGGCCTTCGGCCCCGCCGGGCGCGAGCGGGCGATGCGCGCCGGCGGCTATTTCCAGAACGTCATGCAGGCCACACGCGGCGGCGAGGTCTTCGGCGTGGACGCCGTGCGCCGGCTGGCGCTGGACAGCCGCGCCTGGCTCGCCGACGAGCTGCAGCGCTCGGGCGACTGGGACGCCACCGTCGTCATCACCCACTTCGCGCCCAGCCTGAAGAGCGCCGACCCGCGCTACGGCCGCCAGCCCGGCACGGCCAGCTTCTGCAACAACGACGAAAGTTTGATGCTGCCCCCAGGGCCGATCTTCGATCAGCCCGCCCCCCAAGGGGGTGTGGCCGCCTCGGGAGCGGCCCAGCGTCGGCCATCGCCGACCGGCCCCACGCTGTGGCTGCACGGCCACCTGCATTGCCGGCACGACTACCGGATAGGCGGCACGCGCATCGTCAGCAATGCGCGCGGCCATGTGCGGCGCGGCGAGGCCGATGGCTTCGACGGGCAGCGCGTACTGGAGGTGTTCGCCGGCTGACGCCGCGCCGCTCAGCTCAGCGTGGCCAGCAGCGTCGCCTGAACGAGCCAATGCCGGCGCTGGATCAGCGGCGCCGATGTCTGCCATGCCCGGGCCAGCCGGAAGATCGCGTGACCGTGGCCCGCCAGGCCGGCGTAGATCGGGATGCGCGCCACGGCGGCGAGGTCGTTGACCACCGCCTCGCTCAGTCCCTGGCACTCCACCGCGTCGTAGAGGCGCCCCAGCAATCGGCCAACGCCGGGCAGCGGGTCGGCATCGCCCTCCAGGGGCTCCGTCGCTGCCGGGATCAGCGCGACATGCGCGCCCAGCTCCTGGGCTGCCTGCCGGAACAGTTGCGCATCCTCGCTGTCGGGCGCGGCGCTCATCAGGCCCAGCCGCTTGCCCAGCAGCGGCTTCGGCAGCTGCGCAGCGTCGCGCTGCAGCGCCTTCGCCCGCGCCAGCAATGCCTGTTCTTCTTCGGTGCGATGACTGGCCGGAGCCGGAGGACGCGGCCTGGAGGCGGGAGACATGGGTGGAAACCTTGAACGCGCTGGCGCCGTTGCGATGACCTGCAGACTAGACGGCCGATCGCGCCGCGCCTTGACGGCGATCAAAGACTCACGCGGGCGCTGGCGCTAGTTGCAAATGCGGGCCCAGGCTCACCGGCCATTTGCAATCCGTTTACGCAGCGTCACCGAGCGACCGTCGGCATTGCCACGGCATTTGCAGCCGCTGCCTAGCATCCATTGATCCGCCCAGCCAAGGAGAAGGCCATGCTCAGTACCATCACCGGCTCGCCAGCCGCCCCGTCGGGCCCTGTACTCGAGCCGAGGCCCCCGCGGTCGCTTGACGACGACGCCAACCGGCGCGCCAGCCAGCGCATCGGTGAGGCGCTGCAGCTGCTGGCGCGCACACTGAACCCGCAACGCCGCGTCGTGCGTGCCGGCGACACCATCTACCAGAGCGGCGAGGCCTTCAGCCACCTCTACGTCCTGAACTCCGGCATCTGCAAGCTGATGAGCCTGTCGGCCGACGGTCGCGAACAGGTCGTGGGCCTGAAGTTCCGTGGTGACTGGCTGGGTTTCTCGGGCATCGCCAAGGGGCGCTATGTCTGCGACGCGGTGGTGATGGATGTCGGTGAAGTCTGGGCCATCCGCTACGACGCCCTGCTCGCCGCCTGCGGCCGCCATCCCGAGCTGATGGGTCTGGTGCATGAAGCGATGAGCGGCGAAATCCTGCGCGACCGCGACTCCATGATGTCGGTCTGCACCCTGCCCGCCGACGCGCGAGTGGCCGACTTCCTGCGCGATTGGGCCAACAACCTGGCCTGCCGCGGGCTGCGTACGGACCAGATCTCGCTGTGCATGACCCGCGCCGAAATCGGCAACTACCTGGGCATGACGCTGGAGACGGTCAGCCGCGCGCTGTCCCGGCTGGCGAAGCAGGCGCTGATCTGCTTCCCCGAAAAAGGCCGGCGCGACATCGGCATCCCCGACGTCGGCCGGCTGGAGGCCTACGTCCAGCGTTGCCTGACACCGGTGGGCCACACCTTGCAGTAGCCGCACCGACCGAGCACCAGTCAAACGATAAAAGCCAGGGAGGCTTGCATGACTGAGCAGACACTTTCTTCGAGCTCGGCCGACGACGCCGAACCCCAGACCCATCCCGCGAGCACCGCGGTGGGCCGACCGGCCTGGGTGGCGATCGCCTACGCCGTGTTTGGCCTGGCCTGGATCAGCTATTCAGACAGCCTGTTGCTGGCTCTGGCCCCCGACATGGCCAGCCTCGCCAGCTTCGGGCGCCTGAAGGGCATGGGCTTCGTGCTCTTCACCGGCCTGCTGTTGTACCGCCTGTTGCTGCGCCGCGATCGGCATTCCTCGCAGCTGCAGGATGCCGCGCAGGCGCAAAGGCAGCGCGCCGCCTGGCGCCTGCTCGAAGCGATTGCCGAGAGTTCCACCGATGCGATCTATGCCAAGGACGCCCAAGGGCGCTATCTGTTCGTCAACCGCGAGGCGGCGCGGCTGCTCGGCGCCAGCGTCGCGCAGCTGCTGGGCAAGACGGCCGCGCATCTGCTGCCGGCCGAGCAGGCCGAACGGCTGGCGACCGAGGACCACGCGGCCCTGCTGGCGGAGCGCCCGATCAGCATCGAGGCCACGCTGAACACCGCCGACGGCGAGCGCATCTACCTGAGCACCAAGGGTGCGCTGCGCGACTCGGGCGGCAACACGCTCGGCGTGTTCGGCGTCAGCCGCGACATCACCGCGCGGCGCGGCGACGAGGCGCGCTGGCGCCAGTGGGCCATGGCCTTCGAGAACATCCGTGACGGCGTGATGATCACCGATGCGCAGTGCCGCATCCAGACCGTCAACGCCGCCTTCGCCGCCATCACCGGTTACAGCGCCGAGGATGCCGTGGGCGCAACGCCCAGGCTGCTGCAGTCCGGCCGGCACCCGCCGGAGTTCTACCGGCAGATGTGGATCACGCTGCTGGAAGACGGCCGGTGGCAGGGCGAGATCTGGAACCGCCGCAAGAACGGCGAAGTCTTTCCCGAGTGGCTGACACTGAACGTCGTTCGCGACGGCGCGGGCCAGGTGACGAATTATGTGGGCGCCTTCACCGACGTCACGGGCAGCAAGACGGTCGAGGCGCAGCTGGAACGCCTGGCGCATTACGACCCGCTCACCGACCTGCCGAACCGCGTGCTGCTGCAGGCCCGGCTGGAACAGGCGCTGCTGCGCAGCCAGCGTCACGGCGCGATCACGGCGGTCATGGTCATCGACCTGGACGGGTTCAAGACCGTCAACGACAGCCTGGGCCACCCGGCCGGCGATGAGCTGCTGGTCTGCGTCGCCGCGCGGCTGCAGGCGCGTTTGCGCGCCGACGACCTGCTGGGCAGGCTGGGCGGCGACGAGTTTCTGGTGGTCCTGGAGGGCTGCGGGCCCCCCGCCGACGTGGCCGCCCTGGCTCGCGACCTGCTGGCCGCCCTGGCCGCCCCGGTGCCCCTGGCTTGCGGCAAGGATGCCTATGTCACGGCCAGCATCGGCATCAGCCTGCACCCGGTGGACGGCAGCGTCGGCGTGGTCGAGCTGCTGCGCGATGCCGATGCCGCCATGTACCGGGCCAAGGAGCAGGGGCGCAACCGTTTCTGCTTCTACACCAGCAACATGAACGCCGAGGCGGTGGCCAAGCTGGAAGTCGAGGCCGCGCTGAGCCGCGCGCTGGCACGGGGTGAATTGCTGCTGCATTACCAACCCAAGGTGGACGCAGGCAGTGGCCGCGTCGCCGGCGCGGAGGCCCTGCTGCGCTGGGACCGCAACGGCGACGGCCTCGTGCCGCCCGGCCAGTTCATCCCGGTGGCCGAGCAGAGCAGTCTGATCCTGGACATCGGCGCCTGGGTCATCGACGAAGCCTGCCGCCAGATCCGCGCCTGGATGGATGCCGGCCAGCCCCTCGTGCGCGTGGCGGTCAACGTCGCGGCGCGCCAGTTCGCCGCGGGCGACCTGGACCAGGTCGTGGCCGGCGCGCTGCAGCGCCACGGGGTAGACGCGAAATGGCTGGAGATCGAGATCACCGAAGGCATGCTGATCACCGACCCCGCTGCCGCCATCAGCATGCTCCAGCGCATCAAGGCGCTGGGCGTCACGCTGTCGCTGGACGATTTCGGCACCGGCTACTCCAGCCTCGCCTACCTGCAGCACCTGCCGCTGGACACGCTGAAGATCGACCAGTCCTTCACCCGCCGCATCGGCGAGCAGCCCGACGGCGCGGCGCTCGTCGATGCCGTCATCGTGCTGGCGCACCGCCTGCATCTGCGCGTCGTCGCCGAGGGCGTCGAGACCGCGCAGCAATGCGACTACCTGCAGCGCCAGGGCTGCGACGAGATGCAGGGCTACCACTTCGGCCGCCCCGCCCCAGCCGACTCGCTGCAGCAGCAGCTGGCGGCCGATGCGTCGGCAGTGCCCGTGCGCTGACCCGCCACTGGAAGCCGCTGCGCACAACCTTCAACCTTCAACCTTCGAACCGGCCCCATCACGCGGCAAGGAAACCCCCATGCGCAGCAATCTGCCCGTCAGCCATCGCGAATACCTGCTCTCCTCGGACCGCAACCTGGTCTCGACGACCGACCTGAAGGGCCGCATCCTGCACTGCAATGCGCCCTTCATCGAGGTCAGCGGCTACTCGCGCGATGAACTGCTGGGCCAGCCCCACAACCTGATCCGCCACCCCGACATGCCGCAGGAGGCCTTCCGCGATCTGTGGGCGACGATCGAGTCCGGCCAACCGTGGTCGGGCCTGGTGAAGAACCGCCGCAAGAACGGCGACCACTACTGGGTCCAGGCCAACGTCACGCCACTGATGGAAGACGGCAAGCCGGTGGCCTTCCTGTCCGTGCGTTCGCGCGCCGCGCGCCCCCGGATCGAGGCCGCCGAGGCGCTTTACGCACGCATGCGGGAAGAAGAGCAGGCCGGCCGCCTCGTCCACGTGCTGCATCGCGGCCAGCTGCGGCGCCGCGACTGGCGCGGGCGGCTGACCGGCCTCTGGAGTTCGATGCCCTGGCTGGACCACCTGCCGGGCTATGCGGGTGTCGGCGCGCTGGGCCTGCTGCTGGCGGGCCAGCCGGCCTGGCTGGCGGTCGGTGCGGTCGCGCTGGCAGCCGGCGTCGCGGCCGCGCTGAGCCAGCGGCGGCTGCGCCGCAGCCTGGGTCGCGTCGAGCACTACGCCAACCAACTGGCCGCGGGCGACCTCAGCCGCAACCTCGAACCGAGCGGCAACCACCAAAGCCGCGAGCTGGAAGTCGCGCTGGCCCAGTTGGCGGTGAACATCCGCTCGCTGGTGTCCGACACCCGCATCGAGCTGGAGCAGATGAACCGCGTCAGCCGCGAGATCGCCCAGGGCAATCAGGACCTGGCGCAGCGCACTGAGTCCCAGGCCGCGAGCCTGGAGGAGGCTGCGGCCAGCATGGAGGAAATCACCGCCACCGTCCGCCAGAGCAAGGACACGACGCACCAGGCCAGCGGCGTGGCCGGGGAGCTGAGCGGTGTGTCGCGTCGCAGCGCCCAGGTCGTCCACTCGGTCACCGAAACGATGGGCGGCATCACCCGCTCCTCGCAGAAGATCGCCGACATCATCCAGGTCATCGACAGCATCGCCTTCCAGACCAACATCCTGGCGCTCAACGCGGCGGTGGAGTCGGCCCGCGCCGGCGAGCATGGGCGCGGCTTCGCGGTGGTGGCGGGCGAAGTGCGCGCGCTGGCGCAACGCAGCTCCACGGCGGCCCGCGAGATCAAGCAGCTGATCGAGGACTCCACCGAGCAGGTGCAGGCCGCCGAACGCCAGGCCGACAGCGCGCGCTCGAGCATCGACACGACGCTGAAGTCGGTGGAGAGCTTCGCCACGCTGATCGGCGACATCGACCGCGGCGCGCAGGAGCAGCTGCAGGGCATCTCGCAGATGCATGAGGTCATCCAGCAGATGGACGGCTTCACGCAGCAGAACGCCGGCATGGTGCAGCAGCTGTCGGCCGCGGCCCAGCAGATGCAGAAGCAGTCCGGGGAGGTCAGCGCGGCGCTGCGCGTGTTCCGGCTGGAAAGCAGCGACGCCAGGACGGTCCTGCCCGACGCCGTCGAGCTGCGCCGTGCCGCACGACTGCGCGCGGCCTAGGGTTAACAGGCTCTAACCCAGCACGCGGGCGATCGCCTGCGCCAGCTGGCCGCGGCTGTAGGGCTTGGGCAGCAGTTCCCAGTCCGGCGGCGAGTCCCGGTCGGCATCCAGCAGCTCGGCCGAAAAGCCGGACATCAGCAGGATGGCGAGCTTCGGCAGGCGCTGCTGGGCGATGCGGGCCAGCTCGGTGCCGCGCATGCCGGCGCCCAGCGCGATGTCGGTGAGCAGCAGGTCGAAGTCGGCCGTCGGCGTCAGCAGTTGCAGCGCCTGCTCGGCGCTGGAGCACATGCTCAGCGAGCAGCCCAGGCTCGTCAGGAAATGCTGGGCCACCGCGCGCACCTCGGCATCGTCCTCGACCACCAGCACCTTCAACCCCGGCGGCACGGCCTCGGCCCCATGGTCGCCATCCTGCGGCCCGGGCTGCTCGCTGCCGGGCACCGGCAGATAGAGGCTGATCGTCGTGCCCTGCCCGGGCGTGCTCTCCAGTGCGACGGCACCCTGCGACTGCTTGACGAAGCCGTAGACGGCGCTCAGCCCCAGGCCCGTGCCGCGGCCCGCCTGCTTGGTGGTGAAGAAGGGCTCGAAGGCGCGCTCCTTGACGGCCTCGGGCATGCCGGTGCCGCTGTCGGCCACGGCGATGCAGACGAACGGCCCCTCGCCGAGTTCATGTCGCAGGCCGGTCGACAGCGCCCCCGCGGCCGCGGCATGAAAGTGCAGCGAGCCGCCGTCGAGCATCGCGTCCCGTGCATTGATGGCGATGTTGAGCAGGGCCGCTTCCAGCTGCCCTGCATCGGCCAGCGCCAAGGGGCAGTCGGGCGCCACGTCGACCGTGATGCGGATGCGCTGGTCCAGCGTGCGGCGCAGCATGTCGGACAGCGGGTGCAGCAGCGCATGCACGTCGACCACGCTCGGCTGCAGCACCTGGCGGCGCGAGAAGGCCAGCAGCTTGCCGGTCAACTCGGCACCGCGCTTGGAAGCACGCATCGCCGCGCTCACCAACTGCTGGCCGACGCCGTCCTGCGCCAGCGCGGGCAGCTCCTCCAGCACCTGCAGGTTGCCCTGGATGACGGTCAGCAGGTTGTTGAAGTCATGCGCAATGCCGCCGGTCAGCTGGCCGACGCTCTCCAGCCGCTGCGCGTGGTTCAGCGCCTCCTCGGTCTGGGCCCGCTGCAGGCAGGTGGCCAGCAGATTGGCCAGCGATTCGAGAAAGCGTTGCTCGTCGTCGCCAAAGCGCTTGAGCCGGCGGGACCGCACCTTCAGCGCGCCGATGATTCGCCCGCGATCCGACACCGGCACGGCCATCGCGCTGACCAGTCCCGCCTCCAGATACGCTGGCGGCACGGCGAAGCGCTGTTCGCTGCGAAAGTCCTCGACCACCACCGGCCGCCCCTGGGCCAGCACGAAGCCCAGCGGCGTGTCGGCGCGGTTGGGCACGGTGGCGCCCAGTGCCTCGCCGGCGATCAGGCCGACGCCGCCGGCGACGCGCAGTTCCAGCCGGTTGCTTTCCAGCAGCAGGACCAGCGCCATCTCGACCTCCAGCGCTTCGGCCGCGATGGCGGGCACCTGCTGCAGCAGCACCTGGGTGTCGCGCGCATCGACGGCCAGCCGGCCCAGTTGCGCGAGGTGCTCGCTGTAGCGCGCGCGTTGCAGCGCCTGCTTGACGCGCGGATAGGCGCCGATGTCGCGGATGGCCGCCACGACGAACGGCAGGCTGTGGTCCTGCAACGGGCTGAGCGCGATCTCGACCATCACCTCCGAGCCGTCGCGCCGCTTGGCCACCAGCTCCATCTGCGTGCCCATCGGCCGCGCGCGGGGCGCATGGGCGTAGGCACCGCGGTAGGACGCATGGCGTGGCCGGATGCTGTCCGGCACCAGGTCGTCCACGCTGGTGCCGATCAATTCTTCGACGCCGTATCCCAGCAGGCCGGCGGCCGCCGGATTGGCCAGCACGATGTACCCCTCGGCGTCGACCAGCAGCAGGCCATCGGGATAGGCCGAGAACAGCGTGCGAAAGACGGTGCTGTCGTCGAACGCGGCCGGCAGTGATGAGGGCAGTGTCATGGCGGCGTGTACGCGTCCCGGCCGGTGCTGGAGACGGTCGGCGTGAACAGGTAGCCGGCGCTGCGCACCGACTTGATGATCTGCGGCGTCTCGGCCTGGGGTTCCAGCTTCTTGCGCAGCCGGCCGACCTGGACGTCGATAGTGCGATCGAAGGGGCCGGCCTCCCGCCCGCGCGTCTGCGACAGCAGGAAGTCGCGCGACAGCACCCGGCCCGGATGCTGGGCGAAGGTCTGCAGCAGGTCGAACTCACCCGCCGTCAGCACGACCTCGGCGCCCTGCGCGTCCGTCAGCCGGCGCGCCGACAGGTCCAGGCGCCAGCCCTCGAATGCCAGGCATTCACGCTCGCCACCCGCCTGCGCGGGCAATGTGGCGGGCTGGTTGGCAGCAGCGTCAGGGGTCTTCGCGGGCGCGACCCGACGCAGCACCGCCTTGATGCGGGCCACCAGCTCACGCAGGTCGAAGGGCTTGGTGACGTAGTCGTCGGCGCCGACTTCCAGGCCGACCACCTTGTCGACCGAATCGCCTCGGCCCGTGATGATGACCAGGCCGCATTGCCAGTGTTCGCGCAGCTGCCGGGCGATGGCAAAGCCGTCCTCGCCGGGCAGGCCCAGGTCGAGCAGGACCAGCTCAGGCGGGTCGCTGGCCATGGTGTCCATCAGCGCGCGGCCCGACTGCAGTTGGGTCGTGCGAAAACCGTGGCCGGCCAGATAGCGGGCCAGCAATTCGGTGATGGCGGATTCGTCGTCGACAACGGCGATGTGCTGAGGTGTCAAGGCTTCGGCGTGGCTGGAACGTTATGTCATTGAAACACTTTTTGACCCGGCGTTTGGTCCGGCGTTTGCTCCGGGGAAGCGCCGGGCAGGCGCAGCGACGGCAACCGGGGTCGCTTCCGACGCGAGATTCCCGAGGCGCGGCGCTTGCGCCAGCTCAAGGCAGCCGATGCACGACCTGCCTAATGTGCTGCCATGAGTTCACACGCACGCCGCCTCCTGCTGATCCAGGGGCATCCGGACAATTCACAGCACCACCTCTGCCATGCCCTCGCCTCGGCCTACGCGGAAGGGGCCAAGGCCGCAGGCCATGAGGTCTGCCGCATCGACGTGGCGGCGCTCGATTTCCCGCTGCTGCGCAGCAAGAAAGACTGGGAGCTGGGCGTCGTACCCGACTCGCTGCTCTCTGCGCAAGAGGACATCCTGTGGGCAGAGCACGTGGTGCTGTTCTTCCCGCTCTGGCTGGGCGACATGCCGGCGCTGCTGAAGGGCTTCCTGGAGCAGGTCGCGCGACCGGGCTTTGCGCTCGGCAAGGCCGGCGATCAGCCGCTGGGGACCAAGTTGCTCAAGGGCCGCTCTGCCCGGGTGGTCGTGACCATGGGCATGCCGACGCTGGTCTACCGCTGGTACTTCCGCGCCCACAGCCTGAAGTCCCTGGAGCGCAACATCCTGGGCTTCGTCGGCTTCGCGCCGGTGCGCGAAACCCTGGTTGGCATGGTCGAGTCGCTGGACGAGGCCGACGCCGCCCAGTGGCTGGAGCGCATGAACAAGGCCGGGCGCAAGGCGGGCTGACCTCCCGGCGGCGGCCGTTCAGGCGAAGCTCAATACCGCCCGCCCTTCGATGCGGCCGTGGCGCAGGTTGTCGAAGATGCGGTTGATGTCGTCGAGACGGTGCGTGCTGGTGCTGGCGTGCACGATGCCCTCGGCGGCGAACTGCAGGGCCTCGTTCAGGTCCTGGCGCGTGCCGACGATGGAGCCGCGCACGGTCTTGGCGTTGAGCACGACGTCGAAGATCGGCAGCGCAAAGTCACCCGGCGGCAGGCCGACCATGGACATGGTGCCGCGCTTGTGCAGCATGCCCAGCGACTGGCTGAAGGACTCCCGCGACACCGCGGTCACCAACGCCCCGTGCACGCCGCGCAGCTCCTTGTGCAGCGCGGCGACGGGGTCTTCCTCGGCCGCGTTCACGCACAGCTCGGCGCCCAGCTCGGCCGCCAGCTTCAGCTTCGCCGCGTCGACGTCGACGGCCGCGACGTGAAAGCCCATGGCCCGCGCGTATTGCACCGCGAGGTGCCCCAGCCCACCCACGCCGACGATGGCCACCCACTGGCCGGGGCGGGCGTCCAGCACCTTCAGGCCCTTGTAGACCGTCACGCCGGCGCACAGGATGGGCGCCAGCGCCTCGAACGAGCCGTTGGCCGGCAGGTGGCCGACGTAGGCCGGATCGGCCAGCACATATTCCGCGAAGCTGCCGTTGACCGTGTAGCCGGTCATCTGCTGCTCGTCGCACAGCGTCTCCCAGCCGGTCAGGCAGTGCTCGCAATGCCCGCAGGCCGTGTGCAGCCAGGGCACGCCCACGCGGTCGCCCTCGCGGATGCCCTTGACGCCCGCGCCCACCGCCGCGACATGGCCGACGCCCTCGTGGCCCGGAATGAACGGCAGCGGCGGCTTGACCGGCCAGTCGCCGTCGGCGGCGTGCAGGTCGGTGTGGCACACGCCGCAGGCCGCCACCTTGACGAGCACCTGGCCGGGCGGCACTTCGGGAATGGCGACTTCCTCGAGGCTGAGCGGCTCGCGGTAGGCGCGGACGACGGCGGCTTTCATCATGGGCATGGGAACTCCTTGGGATGCGGGGTGAAGACGGCGAGCGCTGGTTCAGGAGCTGGCGACGTCCAGGTATTCGGGCACGGACGCCGGCCAGCCGAAGCGCTCCTCGATGAGCTGGCGCAGCGTGTCCGCGGGCTGCGGCTCGCCATGGGTCACGTAGACATGGTGCGGCGCTCGCGACAGCGTGGCCAGCCAGGCCAGCAGCTGCTCCTGGTCGGCATGCGAGGACATGCCGTCGACGGCCACGACCTCTGCGCGCACGGGCACCCATTGGCCGTGCATGCGGATGCTGGTGGCGCCCGCGAGCATCGTCGCGCCGCGCGTGCCGGCGGCCTGGTGGCCGACGAAGACGACGGCGTTGCGCGGATCGGGCGCCATCGCTTCCAGGTGGTGCAACACGCGCCCGCCCGTGGCCATGCCGCTGGCCGCGACGATGACGCTCGGAAAGGAAGGGTGGTTCAGCGCGCGCGACTCTTCCTCGGAGCGCACGTAGCGCACCTTCTCCACGAGGTCGCGGCGGTCGGCTTCGGTCAGGCGGTGCTCGTCCGCGTGGGTCTGCACCAGCCGCGTGACCCGCGTGGCCATGGGGCTGTTCAGGTACAGCGGCAGGTCGGGGATGCGGCCGGCGGCCTTCAGGCGCAGGATGGTGTGCAGGATGGCCTGGGCGCGGCCGACCGCGAAGGCCGGGATCAGCGTCGTGCCGCCGCGCGCGGCGGTGCGGGCGATGACGTCACACAGCGCGTCGGCGTTGGCCGGCGCGGGATGCCGGCGGTCGCCATAGGTGGATTCGATGACGACGATGTCCGAAGCCGGTGCCGCCGCGGGGGGCAGCATCACCGGGTCGTCGGGGCGCCCCAGGTCGCCGGAGAAGGTGATCGAACCCGCGTCCGTCGCCAGCCGCACGCTGGCGGCGCCGATGATGTGGCCGGCATGGCTGAACGTCGCCATCAGGCCCGGCAGCGGCTCGAAGGCCTGGCCGAACTCGTGGCGCCGCACCTGCTTCAGGCTGTGCAGCGCCTGCGCCTCGGTGTACAGCGGCAGGGCCGGCGAATGCCGGCTGAAGCCGTGCCGGTTGGCGTAGCGGGCGTCCTCTTCCTGCAGCCGCCCCGAGTCCGGCAGCAGGATGGACAGCAGGTCCGCCGTGCCGGGTGTCGCATGGATGCTGCCGCGAAACCCTTCGTCGACCAGGCGCGGCAGAAAGCCGCTGTGGTCGATGTGGGCATGCGTGAGCACGACGGCATCGATGGACGACGCCGGCACCGGCAGCGGCGCCCAGTTGCGCAGGCGCAGCTGCTTCAGGCCCTGGAACAGGCCGCAGTCGACGAGCAGCCGCCGGTCGCCGAACTCGACGAGGTAGCGCGATCCCGTCACCGTGCCGGTCGCGCCGAGGAAGCGCAGCGTGGGTGTGAGTGGCGCGTTCATGGATGCTGCCCCAGGATCCGGTACACGGGGCAGTAGCCGACCAGGCCGGTGACGAAGGCCAGCATGCCCAGATAGCCCAGGGGGCTGATGACGCCCAGCGCCGCGGCGCCCACCAGGCCCGCGCCGACAAAGGTCCGCGCGATGCGTTCCGTGGTCCCGATGTTCATCCCCATGACGATCTCCAGACGCTGGGCAAGAGGCTCAGCGAAGGCAGCGTAGTCCGCGCATGGCGGCGCCCGCTTGCGCCACGTCAACGCAGCGACCGCCTCGGCGGGCCGGCTTGCCGCAGCCATGGCGCGGCATCACATGCGCGAGAACTCGTCAAAGGCGCTGACGGCGGCGGCCGCGTACATCAGCGAGGGCCCGCCGCCCATGTAGGTCGCCACGGCGAGCGTTTCGTCGACCTCCTGGCGCGTGGCGCCGAGCTTCACGAGCGCCTGCACGTGAAAGCCGATGCAGGCGTCGCAGTGCGACGCGACACCCAGCGCCAGCGCGATCAGTTCCTTGGTCTTGCGGTTCAAAACGCCATCGGCCAGGGCTGCGTGCCCGAGATCGTGGAACGCCTTCATCGTGTCTGGCGTGCTGGAGCGCAGCGTGGCCAGGTCGGCGCTGACACGCTGGGTCAGCTGGCGGTAGCCCGTCGTCTGCACGGCAACTCCTAGCGCTCGCCTGCACGGCCCTTGGCCGCGCAGGTGCTGAAGCCAAATGGCAGATAGGCCGGGCAGGAACCCATCAGCCCCGTGACCAGCGGCAGCAGGCCGATCCAGCCCCAGCCGCCGACCCAGCCGAACAGGGCGGCTGCGATCAGCGCCAGCCCGATGAGAACCCGCGCGATGCGGTCGATGGAGCCTACGTTCTGCAGCATGGAAACCTCCTGAAGGATGCGCTGATCTTCAGCACGATGGGTCTTGCGCTCATTGACGGGGATCAAGGGGCGGCTTCGCCCGCATTCGATTGACGGGCGTCAACTTGGAGCGGTGAGGTTCGGTGGTCTCATGGACTTTTCACCGAAGGAGAGTCCATGCCCGAAGCGAGCCCCGGCTCCTTGCGCATCGGCGCCCATGCATGACAGCCGCGCTTGACCTGCCCGCCGGCACGCAGGCATCAACCTTGCCGTTTGCGGGCTTGAGCGACACGGAGGCCCGCAGCCGGCTGGCAGCCCAAGGCCCCAACGAGATGCCGGACCAGGAGCGTCACGGCCTTCTGGGCACGCTGCGCAGCGTGCTGACCGAGCCGATGTTCCTGCTGCTGCTCGTGGCCGCGGCGATCTATCTGCTGCTGGGCGACCTCGGCGAAGGCTTGCTGCTCGCTTTCTTCGCCGCCATGACCGTGGGCCTGGTCGTGCTGCAGGAACGCCGCAGCGAACACGCGCTCGATGCCTTGCGCGTGTTGGCGCTGCCCCAGGCCCGCGTCGTGCGGGGCGGCCGCATCTGCCGCATCCCCGCGCGCGAGCTGGTGCCGGGCGATTTCATCCTGCTGGGCGAGGGCGAGCGCATTGCCGCCGACGGCGTCGTGCGCGAGGCCGCCGGGCTGGAGGTCGACGAGTCGTTGCTCACGGGCGAGTCGGTGCCCGTGCACAAGCAGGCCGCGCCACAGACGGCGAGCGCGGTCATGGCGAGGCCCGGGACCGACGACATGCACGGCGTGTACGCGGGCACGCTGGTGGTTGGGGGCCATGCCGTCGTCGAGGTGCTGGCCACGGGCGGCAACACCCAGGTCGGCCGCATCGGCGCGTCGCTGGCCGGCATCGAGATCGCACCGACGCCATTGCAGCGCCATCTGCGCCGCCTGGTGCAGGTGTTTGGTGTGATCACGGTCGTGCTCAGCGCAACGGTGGCCGTGGGCTACGGGCTGCTGCACGGCGACTGGATGCAGGGTGTGCTGTCGGCCATCGCCTTGGGCATGGCGATGCTGCCGGAGGAGTTTCCGATGGCGCTGGCCATTTTCCTGGCGCTGGGTGCCTGGCGGCTGGCGCGCATCCAGGTGCTGTCGCGCCGGCCCGCCGTCATCGAGGCGCTGGGTTCGGCCACCGTGCTGTGCGTCGACAAGACGGGCACGCTCACCGAGAACCGCATGCGGCTGCGCCGGCTCGTCGTCGACGGCACGGACGTTGCCGTGGACCCCGGCATGGTGCTGCCGGAAGAAGTGCACCGGCTGCTGGAGTTCGGCATGCTGGCCTCGCGACGGGGTGGCGTCGACCCGCTGGACCGTGCCCTGCTGGCCCAGGGCGACGACTCCCTGGCCGACACCGAGCACCTGCACGCCGATTGGCGGCTGACGCATGAATTTCCGCTCAGCCCGGAGCTGCTCGCGATGTCGCACGAATGGACGGATGCCGAGGGCCGGCACCACATCGCCGCCAAGGGCGCGCCCGAGGCGGTGTGCGACCTGTGCCACCTGGATGAGCTGCGCGGGCAAGCGCTGCTGGCCCGCGTCGGGCAGCTCGCAACGCAGGGGCTTCGCGTGCTGGCCGTCGCCGAAGGTTCCGCCCCCGGCGGCGAGACGGCGCAGCGACAGCACGACTACGACTTCAAGCTGCTGGGGCTGGCGGCGTTCGAGGACCCCTTGCGCGCCAGCGTGCCCTTGGCCGTCGCGAGTGCGCGCGAGGCTGGCATCGCCGTCGTGATGATCACCGGCGACCACGCGGCCACGGCGCTGGCCATCGCGCGGCAGGCGGGCATCGACGCGCAAGCCGGCGCGTTGACCGGCGCGGACCTCGAGGCCCTGGACGACGCCGCGCTCGCGCAGGCCGTGCGCCGCGTGCGTGTGTTCGCCCGCGTGATGCCGCAGCAAAAGCTCAGGCTCGTGCAGGCGCTGCGCAGTCTTGGCGAGACCGTCGCCATGACGGGCGACGGCGTCAACGACGCCCCCGCGCTGAAGGCGGCCCACATCGGCATCGCCATGGGCGCGCGCGGCACCGACGTTGCACGCGAAGCCGCCGGCCTGGTGCTGCTGGACGAAGACTTCGGCCGCATCGTCGGCGGTGTCCGCATGGGCCGGCGCATCTTCGACAACCTGCGCAAGGTCATGACCTACATCACCGCCATCCACGTGCCGGTCGCGGGCCTGGCCTTGCTGCCGCTGCTGTTCGGCCTGCCGCCGCTCATGCTGCCTGCCCATGTCGTGCTCACCGAGATGGTCATCGACCCGGTGTGCTCGCTCGCGTTTGAAGGAGCACCCGCGGCACCCGACCTGATGCGCAGGCCACCGCGCCGATCGGACGACGGCATCGTCGGCTGGCCCATGCTGTGGCAGGGGCTGGTGCAGGGCGGCTGCCTGCTGCTCGCGACCCTGGGCCTCTACGTGGTGGCGTTGCAGGCCGGCCATGATGTCGACGTGGCACGCACGCTTGCGGTGCTTGGCCTGACCGTTGGCAACCTGCTGCTCGTCGCGGCCAACCTGTCCGCAGGTGACGGGCCGCGAGTGCTGCTGGACCCGGGCGCGCGGGCGTTCTGGGCCGTGGCCGCCGCCGCCACCGCTGCGCTGGCCGTTGCCGTGCTGGTTCCCGGCGCCCGGCGGCTGCTGCACTTTGGCACGCCGACCGCCGCCGACCTGGCCTTGGCGATCGCGGCGGTCATCGTCGCCGTGGTGCTCGGAGCCGCGCTGAGCGCGCGCGTGCGGCGGGCGCCGTGGGCGCAAGCGGGAAGTCTTTGAGCCCGCTCAGTCCCGCGTGAGAAAGACGATGAGCAGCTGGAAGGCGTACCAAAGCAGCGCCGTGACCGCCGCGCTTGCCGCGATCAGCAACAGCCACGCATCGGTGCTCATGGCGCGGGTTGCGAGCCCACCTGCACTTCATCGACCACGCAGCACACGCCGGGTGCCGCCCATGCGGCGCCGACGATGGCGTCGCGCTCCTGCCAGCTCTGCGCCAGGCCGCGCAGCGTCACGGTGCCCGTGTCCACACTGACTTCGATGTGGCGCGCCGCCCGGCGTGCCTGCCGCTCAAGCGCGCCCTCGATGCGCGAGACGAGGTCCGCCGGCGTCAGCCGATGCTTCAGTGTGATGCCGTTGCGGATGCCCAGTACGCCGACGAGCGGCCGAAGCTGGGCCTGCACCGCCTTGCGCTGGTAGTCCCAGTCCACTTCGCCGCTGAGGTGGATATAGCCCCTTTTCACGGTCGCACGGATGTCCTGCGTGGGGACGCCACTGACCCATGCCAGCACGGCGTCGACGGCCAGGGCGATCTCCTGGTCGGTGCGCTGCTGCCACGGCGCGAGTTTCACGTCGAGCCTCAGCTCAATCGCCCGGACGCCATACACGCGCCGCACGGCACGCTCGACCGCCTGCGTTTCGCTCAGCATGGCCACATGCCCGCTCACGGTGACCCGGCCCTCGTTCACGGCGACGTCGATCGCGGTTGCATCGACAGCCGGGTCCCAGGCCAGTTCGGCGCTGACGTCGGTCTTCAGCTCGGAATCGGGTTTCATGTGGAGTCCTCCTGTGAGTCGGTCGCTTCGCCTCGGCTGCACCGCGATGCAATCTAGGCCGGGCGCGCGCGGCGGTTGTTGACCCAGATCAGCGGGTGTCAAGTCAGCCGGCCGCGGAGAAGGCCGACCCACGAACCCGGCGGGCGGGGATGGCGGTCGGTTGATACGCGTCAAGGCCCGGCTCGGGCTTTTTCGGGACGATCGGACCGGGTCTCCCTGGAGCCCGCCGGACGCCGCCGTTGCCAGGTGAACCCCTCTCTGCCGAATGCTGAAACGCCACCTCTTCCTGCTTCTGGCCTGCCTGGCCACCCTGACCGCACCGGCATCGGCGGCCGGCCCTGCGCTCACGGCCTCCAACGCGCCGCCCGTCAGCCTGGCGGCCGCCTATCAGCAGGTTTCCAGCTGGGCGGTGGGTGTCTATCTGTTCGTGCCGGGCGAGGAGGAGCCGCGCGTCGGCGCAGGCTTCCTGCTCGACGACCAGGGCGCCATTGCGACCGTGGCGCATCTGTTCGGCAGCGATCAGCAGATCCTCGTGGCCATGCCGGACAAGCGGCTGCTTGCCGCAACGCTGGAAGGGCTGGACGCTTCGGCTGATATCGCCCTGCTGCGCGTCAGCCCGCCGCCGAAGGTGCGCCCGGTTTTTGCACAGGCGCAGAGCGTGCACGTCGCCGATTGGGTGCTGGCCGTCGGCGAGCCCTTTGGCCTGGAGCGCTCGGCCGCCGCCGGCATCGTCAGCGGCAAGGACCGGCATTTCGTCGACGACGGCGAGCTGCTGTTCATCCAGAGCGACGTGGCATTGAATCCAGGCAACTCCGGAGGCCCGCTGCTGGACGCCCGGGGCGCCATCGTCGGCATGAATGCTCGCACCATCGTCGGGCCCGTCGGCACGCCGGGCGCGAGCCTGGCGATCCCCATCGACATCGTCCGGCAGCTCGTCGGCGAGCTGCGCAAGGACCGCCCGGCGCCTGCCCGGCCGCGCCTGGGCGCGCAGTTCGACGACGTGCCACCGCTCACCGCCTGGGCCGCCGGGCGCGGTGATGTCAACGGGGCGCTCATCGTCAGCGTGCCGCATGGCACGCTGGCCGAACGCCTGCAGCTGCGCGCCGGCGACATCGTGACCCTGATGAACGGGCACACCGTCACCGGCAGCGCCGATCTCGTCCATGCGCTGCTGGCCTGGCGTGACACGGCGGACACGCGCGTCGTGGTCCAGCGAGCCGGCCACGAGCTGGTGCTGCGCCTCGAATGAATGGCCAGAGCGCTCCCGTCATGGCGGCGCTGGCGTTGCTGGCCATCGCCGGCGGCGGCTGGATCGGGCGGCGATGGTGGCGCATGCGCCTGAAGGCGCTGGTCTTCGATCATTCCGACCAAGGCATCATCGTGACGGACGCTCGCGCCGACATCGTCGCCGTCAACCGCGCCTACTGCGCCATGACCGGCTATGCCGAGGCGGAGCTCGTCGGCCGCAACCCTCGCGTGCAACAGAGCGGGCTGCACGACGTGGCCTTTTACCGCGAGCTGTGGCGGGTGTTGGGCAAGACGGGCCAGTGGCAGGGCGAGATCTGGAACCGGCGCAAGAGCGGCGAGGCCTACCCCGCCTGGCTGAACATCAGCGTCATCAGGAACAAGCAGGGCAACGTCGAGCGCTATGTCGCCATCTCGTCCGACATCACGCCGGTCAAGGCGGTGCAGGAACGGCTGGACCACCTGGCGCACCATGACGCCCTGACGGACCTGCCCAACCGCCTGCATTTCGTCGCTTCGCTCGAGCGAGCCCTGCTCGGCGCCGACCGCAATCACGCCAGCGTCGCGCTGCTCTTCATCGACCTGGATCATTTCAAGACCGTCAACGACACCCTGGGCCACGCGGCCGGCGATCAGCTGCTGATCGAGGTGGCGGGGCGATTGCGCAAGGCCGTCCGGGCGGAGGATCTCGTCGCCCGACTCGCCGGCGACGAGTTCGTCGTGCTGCTGGAGCGCCTGCATGGACGCGACGAGGCGGTCGGGGTTGCCCGCAAGGTGCTGGCGGACCTGGCAGCACCGCAGCAGATCGAAGGGCAGGCGATCACGCCGATGGCCAGCATCGGCATCGCCATGTACCCGGGGGACGGGTTGTCGGCAGGGGATCTGCTCGACGCGGCCGACAACGCCATGTACGAGGCCAAGCGCCTCGGGCGCCATACCTTCGCCTTCC
>JAEKLF010000092.1 GCA_019509985.1 Burkholderiales bacterium
TGATGCGCACCTTCACATGGCTGCCGCGCGGCAGGCTCTCGCAGCCCAGGGCCTTGAAGACCAGCGGCAGGTCGTCGGCGCGCACCAAGCCTTCCTTCATGACGGTGGCGGTCAGCTCGGTCGTGCCGTTCTGCTGTAGCCAGCGCAGCGTCCAGAACCGCTCGATGGCGTTCTGGAAACCGTTGTAAGCCGCGTAGGCCGACTCGAAGCCCGAGATGATGGAAAACAGCTGCGCATCCTTGGGCTTGAACGGCGCCGCCAGCGCGGCTGTGCGGCCGTGCCGGGCGCAGGCAATGATCTGCCACTGGTTCACCAGATCCACGTAGCGGCGCAGCGGCGACGTGGCCCAGGTGTACTGCGCGACACCCATGCCGGCATGCGGCAGCGCCTTGGTGCCCATGCGCACCTTGATGCCGGGCGCCAGGCTGGCCTGGCTGCGGTAGATGCCCGGCAGGCCCAGCTCGGCCAGCCAGCCGCCCCAGGCGGAGTTGGCCAGGATCATGGCCTCGGCCACGATCAGGTCCAGCGAGCTGCCGCGGGCGCGCACGCCGATCTCGACGGACTCGCTGCCGTTGGGTGCTTCAGACCGCTCGCCGGCCAGGCGGAAGTTGTAGTCCGGCCGGTTGAAGTTCTCCGGCTTGCCGCGCACCACCTCGCGCTGCGCCTTCAGCTGTTTGGCCAGGCGCCAGGTGAACGCCAGCTCGGGTGCGAAGGCGTAGTCGGCCGGGGCGTCACCCGACAGCGTCGCGTCGGTGACGATGCCGTCCAGCTTGTCGTGGCGCAGGTTGGCGGCGATGTGCACGCGTTCCAGCTTCGTTTCTTTCGACTTGATCTCGAACGTCGCCTCGTCCATCGTGAAGTAGATGGACACGGCCGGGCAGTCCCGCCCTTCGATCAGCGTGTAGGCCTGCACGACGTCGTCGGGCAGCATGGTGATCTTCCAGCCCGGCATGTAGACGGTAGACAGGCGCTCGCGGGCGACCTTGTCGACGGCCGAGTCGGGCGTGATCGCCAGGCCGGGTGCGGCGATGTGCACGCCGAAGGTGACCGTGCCCGTGCCCAGGCCCTGCACCGACAGCGCATCGTCGATCTCGGTCGTCTGCGAGTCGTCGATGGAGAAGGCCTGTGCCGGGCTCAGCGCCAGGTCGTCCTTGATCTCCGGCGCCGTCAGCGCCGGGAAGCCGGCGCCCTTGGGGAAGTTCTCGAACAGGAAGCGCTTCCAGTGGAACTGGTAGGCGCTGGTGATGGCCCCGGCGGCCTGCAGCAGGTCCAGCGGCGCCTTGTGCGACTTCTTGCTGGCCTCGACGACGGCCTTGTATTCCGGGCCGTTCTTGTCCGGCTTGAATAGGATCTTGTAGATCTGGTCCTGGATGGGCGCGGGGCAGGTGCCGGCCGCCAGCTCGTCGGCCCAGGCTTCGATCTGCAGCGCCTGCTGGCGCTTGCGCTCGATGCCCAGCAGCGCGGCCTTGACCGTCTCCTCGGGTGCCTTCTTGAACTGGCCCTTGCCGGCGCGGCGGAAGTAGTGCGGCGCGTCGTACAGGCGCAGCAGCGCCGCGGCCTGTTGAACCGTGCCGGCCTTGGCGTCGAAGTAGTCCCTGGCCAGGTCGGCAAAGCTGAACTCGCCCTCGGGGGCGAACTCCCAGGCAAGGTCCAGGTCGATGTCGTCGGCCAGCGCGCGGGCTTCGCTCAGCAGCACGGCGGGTGCCGGCTGCTCGAACTTCAGCAACACATTGGCGGACTTGACCTTGACCCGCTTGCCCGAGTCCAGCTCCACCTGCAGGGAGGCATCGGCCTCGGACATCACACGGCCGGCGAGGAACTTTCCGGCGTCATCAAACAGCGCAAACATAGACGGCGATTGTCGCCTTAGGCCAGCAGGTGTTTTTCCAAGCCGGGCAGATGGTCTTCGAAGTCCGTGAGGCCATGGTCGCTGCCCTCCAGCACCTCGCCGTCGCAGCCGGCATAGCGGGCCAGCATCTCACGCCAGTCCAGCAGCTCGTCGCCCTTGGCGATCAGCGCGTAGTAGCGCAGCGGCTTCGTCAGCCGCGGCGGGGGCGTCAGCGCGGCGAGTTCGGCGACATGCTGGGCCGTGAAGTCGAATTTCAACCCGGGGTCGTGCCAGGCCGTCAGCGTGCCGATGTGGCGCGACAGGTCGCGCGCCGGGTCCACGGCCGGATTCAGCACGGCGACGCGCCAGCCGCGGTGGGCGGTCTGCTCGGCCAGCGAGGTCGCATAAAAGCCGCCGAGCGAGCTGCCGATGACGGCCGAGCCCGTGGCCGACCAGCCGGCGACGATGCCGGCGACCAGCGCCATGGCTTCCCGCGGCGAGGGCGGCAGCTGCGGGCAGGCGAAAGTCAGGCCGGCCCGCCCGGCCGCCCAGGCCGCCATGCGGCGCGCCTTGGCCGAGGCCGGCGAGGAGCGAAAGCCATGCAGATACAACAGATGGGTGAGGGCCATGACGGAAGTTTTTGCGTGAATTTTTGTGCGCCGGCGACGGGGGTGGAAGCCGATTGACGCGAGTGTCGCCGCCCGCCAAAGTGGCCGCCTTTCTTGGTTTCCTCCGGACACTGCTCATGATCCCGATGTCCCGCACAGCCCTGGCCACGGCCGCGCTGATCGTTCTGTCTGCCGCTGCACAGGCCCAGACGCCGCCCGCCCCCAACGGCGCCGCGTCGGCTCCCGGCGCTGGCGCCTCCGCGCCGGGCGGTGCGGCCCGGCCGCCGGCCGACCCGACGGCCCCCAAGCCCTTCGCCGAGATCATCAAGGGCGCCAAGGAGCAGCCGGGCCTGTTCCCGATCTGGCGCAAGGACGAGAAGGTCTGGATCGAGATCCCGAAGGACGCCTTCAACAAGCCCTTCCTGTTCAGCATCAACGTCGCCAACGCCGTCGGCGAGCGCGGCCTCTATGCCAGCCAGATGCTGGGCGACGAGCTGGCCGAGTGGCGCCGCGTCGGCAACCATGTGCAGCTGATCGCGCTGAACACCAAATTCCGCTCCGACAACCCGGCCAGCAAGCTCGCCATCGAGCAGGCCTTCTCGCCCAGCCTGATCTCGGGCGTGCCGGTGGCCAGCGCCGATCACCCGGACCGCAAGTCCGTGCTGGTGGATGCCAGTGGCCTGCTGCTGGGCGACATCCCCGGCTACTCGACGCGTCTGGAGACCGCCTACCGCCTGCCGTTTGCACCCGACCGCGCCAACTCCTTCATCGAGGCCAGCCGTGCCGACGCACAGATCTCCACGCTGACCGCGCGCGTGCACTTCGCCACCGCGCGCATCCCCGCGCCGCCGCTGGTGCCCGCCCCCGTGCCCGTGCCGACACCCCCGCAGGCGACGCCCGACCCGCGCTCGATGTTCTTCAGCTTCGTCTACAGCTTCCGCGCGCTGCCCGAGGCACCCGCCGCGGTGCGCCATGCCGACGCCCGCCTGGGCCATTTCTCCGAGAGCTACAGCAACCTCGGCGACGACCTCAAGGCCAACCCGCGCGTGCACATGATTGCCCGCTGGCGCCTGGAGAAGAAGGACCCGGCCGCGGTGCTGTCCGAGCCCGTGCAGCCCATCGTCTACTGGCTGGACAAGAACATCCCGGCCAAGTACCGGGCGGCCGTGACGGCCGGCATCCTGGAGTGGAACAAGGCCTTCGAGAAGATCGGCTTCAAGGATGCCGTCGTGGCCAAGCAGCAGCCCGACGACGCCGACTGGGACAACATGGACTCGACGCATGCGTCCATCCGCTGGTTCACCGGCTCCGACGTCGGCTTTGCCATCGGCCCGAGCAACCGTGACCCGCGCACCGGCGAAATCCTGGACGCCGACATCGGCATGAGCGATGTCTTCGGCCGCGGCTCGCGCCGCCTCGCCGTCGACGATGTCTTGCCCGGTGGCCAGACCTTCGACCAGCAGGCCCGGGCCTGGAAGGGCGAGCCCGGCTCGATGGGCGAGCTGCACTGCGACTACGCCGCCGACCAGGCCGCCGAGTTCGGCTTCGCGCTGGATCTGCTGGCCCTGCGGGGCGGGGCAGAGGGCATGGACATGAACGGGCCCGAGGCCGAAGCGCTGGCCCAGGCCGTCATCAAGGATGTGGTGATGCACGAGGTCGGCCACACGCTGGGCCTCAAGCACAACTTCCGCTCGTCCACGACCGTCACCCAGGCCCAGCTCAAGGACAAGGCCTACACCGAGACCCATGGCATCTCCAACTCGGTGATGGACTACAACGCCTACAACCTGCCGCTGAAAGGCGAGCCCAAGGCCAGCCTGACGAACACGACGCTGGGCGCCTACGACTACTGGGCCATCGAATACGCCTACAAGCAGATTCCGGCCGAGCAGGAGGCCGCGGAACTGGCCAAGATCGGCGCGCGTTCGACCGAGCCCGCGTTGGCCTATGGAGACGACTTCGACCAGGGCGTCGGCGGCCCCTACGACGGCTTCGACCCGCGCACCAACCAGCGCGACCTGGGCGACGACCCGCTGGCCTACGCCAGGAAGCGGCTCAAGCTCAGCCAGGAGCTGTGGGAGCGCGTGCAGTCGCGCCAGCCCGTCCCGGGCGAGGACCCACTGCGCAACCGCCGCTCGGTGTTCGAGTCCTTCCGCCAGCTCGGCATGACGGCCAACAACGTCAGCAAGTACGTGGGCGGCATGTATGCCGAGCGCGTGGTGCCGGGCGTGACGCCCGGCGCGGCCTTCAAGCCCGTCGACCAGGCGCAGCAACGCGAGGCGCTGCGCTTCATCGCCGGCGGCCTGCTGTCCAGCAACTCGTTCAGGTTCAGTCCCGAGTTCCTGATGCTGCAGACGGTGGACTACAACGAGTGGGATCGCGGCCTGCCGCTGTCCGTGCCCGACTTCGTCTCCGCGCTGCAGGGCCGCGTGCTGGACCGCCTGATGTCGCCCAACACGGCGCGCCGCCTCATCGAGCAAAGCAGCTATCTGCCCGAGGCCCAGCGCAAGGCGGCGGTCTCGATCAGCGAGGTCTACGGCACACTGCAGGGCGCGATCTTCAGCGAGGTCAGGACCGGCGCCGAGATCGACCGCATGCGCCGCAGCCTGCAGCGCGAGTACCTGCGCCGCCTGCAAGCCCAGCTGAACCGCGCGACCAACGCCGCGACGGTCTACGCCGATGCGTTCTCGATGGCCCGCTACCACGCCACGCTGCTCGCCAACGACCTGCGCACGGCGCAGGCCAAGCCGGGCCTGTCCATCGAGACGCGCGCCCACCTGGCCGAGCTGCAGGACATGCTGAGCGCGATGCTGAAGGCGTCACTGATGCGCAGCTGATCGCCCCTGATTGCACCCGCACGTTCGACAAGGCCGGCCTCGCGCCGGCCTTTTTCATCGTCACTACGATGCGCCGGACCACAAGAGGAGGCCTTCATGCCCGACAGCGCGCAATTCAACCAGTTCGGCGCCAACAACCTGCCGGGCTATCTCGGCATCGTCATCACCCACGTCGAGGGCAGCGAGGTGCATGCGGACCTGCCCGTGCGGCCGGAGCTGATGGCGCCCAACGGCTTCCTGCATGCCGGCAGCGTCGTCACGCTGGCCGACACCTGCTGCGGCTATGGCTGCGTGGCCAACCTGCCGGCGGGTGCTGTCGGGTTCACGACGGTGGAGCTGAAGTCCAATCACCTGGGCACGGCGCGCGAAGGCACGGTGGCCTGCGTGGCCAAGGCCGTGCACCTGGGCAAGACGACGCAGGTCTGGGATGCGGTCGTGACGAACAAGGACACCGGCAAGACCGTGGCGCTGTTCCGCTGCACGCAGATGGTGCTGTACGGCAAGTGACGTGCATCGCGCCCCTCGGACCGGGGATGAGTCCCACGTTCGAAGGACAACCCCGCCCGGGCCGCGAGGCAGACTCGCGCTCACTTTTGCCCGAGGCCCCGCCGATGACCATCCGCCCCCTGTTCGCCGCTCCCGTCGTCGCCCTGCTGCTTGCCGGCTGCGGCAAGTCCTCCACGACGCTGGGCGACGGCGGCTCCGTCATCAGCGGCTCGGCGGGCCCCGCCGGCGCGCACAAGGCCAGCCGCGAACTCGTCAAATGCGATGCACCGGTGGCCACGCTCGCGCTGATCGAGAACCCCAACGGCTACAGCTATTCCAGCAGCTACCAGCTGCCTTCCAGCCCCGTGCCGCTGGTGCGGCTGCTGGCGCAGCAGAGCGGCTGCTTTCGCGTTGTCGACCGCGCGGCCGGCCTCAAGGCCACGGTGCGCGAGCAGGAGCTGAAGGACGCCGGCATCCTGCGCCAACAGGGCAACACGGTGCACAAGGGCCGCGGCTACGAGGCCCAGTACAGCCTGACCCCCAGCCTGACCTTCAGCGAGCAGGACGCCGGCCGGCAGATCGGCGGCATCCTGCAAGCCATTCCATACTTGAACAAGCTGGTCGGCGCGGCCGAGCAGGTCAAACTCAAGCAGGCCCAGGCGGCACTGCTGCTGACCGACAACGAGACCACCGAGCAGATCGCCGCGGCGACCGGTTCGGTCGAGGTGGCGGACCTCGGTGTCGGTGGCGCCGTGCTGGGCAAGCTCGGCGGCGCGGCGGGTGCGGGCTGGAGCAATTCCAACGAGGGCAAGGTCATCGCCGCGGCCTTCCTGGACGCCCACAACCAGCTCGTCGCCCAGGTGCGCCAGCTGCAGGCCAAGGAGCTGCCGCCGGCGGTAGCGACGCGTTGAGCGTGCGGGCTATGCTGGCGCCATGCAGTCGGCCAAGCCCTTCAAGATCCCCGAGTCGGTCCTCGTCGTCATCCACACGCCCGACCTGCAGGTGCTGCTGATCGAGCGGGCCGACCACCCCGGCTACTGGCAGAGCGTCACCGGTTCCAAGGACGCGCTCGACGAGCCGCTGGCCGAGACGGCGCGGCGGGAGGTGCTGGAGGAAACCGGCATCGACATCGCCACCGCCCACGGCGAGTTGCGCGACTGGAACCTCGCCAACATTTACGAGATTTACCCGCACTGGCGCCACCGCTACGCGCCAGGCGTCACACGCAACACCGAACACGTCTTCGGCCTACAGCTGCCCGAGGCGTTGACGCCGACGCTGTCGCCGCGCGAGCATCTATCGTGGCTCTGGCTGCCCTGGCACGAGGCCGCGGACCGCTGCTTCTCGCCGTCCAACGCCGAGGCCGTGCTGCAGCTGCCGCGCTTCAGCATTGCCACCTCGATGCCATGAGATCCGTCGCCCGCCCCAGCCCCCATCCACCCGGCGCCGTGCTGCGCGTGGCGACCTACAACATCCACAAGGGCGTGCGCGGCCTGGGGCCCGCCAGGCGGCTGGAGATCCACAACCTGCAGATGGGCGTCGAGGCGCTGGACGCCGACCTCGTCTGCCTGCAGGAAGTGCGCCATTTCCACCACCGCGAGGCGGCCTACTTTGACCGCACCTGGTTCGGCTGGCCGGACCAGGGCCAGGCCGAGTTCCTGGCACCCGAGGGCTACGAGGTGGCCTACCGCACCAATGCCGTCACCAAGTACGGCGAGCACGGCAACGCGCTGCTGTCGCGCTGGCCCATGGGCAACATCGGCCACCACGACGTGTCCGACCACTCCTTCGAGCAGCGCGGCCTGCTGCACGTGCCGGTGCACTGGCAGGGCACCGAGGTGCATGTCGTCGTCGCCCACTTCGGGCTGATCCATTCGAGCCGCATGCGCCAGGTCGATCGCCTCGCGGCCTTCGTCAAGGAGCATGTGCCTGCGGGTGCGCCCGTGCTCGTCGCCGGCGACTACAACGACTGGGGCGAGCGCCTGGACGTACCGATGCGCGCCCACGGCCTGCGCCGCGCCACGCCGCCGCACGGCCGCGCCAAGGCGCCCACCTTCCCATCGCGGCTGCCGGTGTTTGCGCTGGACCGCGTCTACCTGCACGGCCTGCGCTGCACCGGCGTGCAGGTGCCACGCGGCCCGAGCTGGACGCGCATGTCGGACCATCTGCCGCTAGTCGTAGAGCTGGCGCTGGAATGAGACGCTTGGGCACGAAGCGGCGCCGGCGCCATGTGGCCGCCGACCCCGGCTTCGTCGGCGGCAACGAGGTGGAGCTGCTGCGCGGCGGCGACCAGCTCTTCCCGCGCATGCAGGAGGCCATCGACCAGGCGCGCAGCGAGGTCTGGCTGGCGACCTACATCTTCCACAACGACGCGACTTCGCTGGCCCTGGCGGACACCTTGCTCGCGGCGGACCGGCGCGGGGTGCGCGTGCGCGTCGTCGTCGACGGCTTCGGCAGCAATGGCAGCCTGGCGGCGCTGCGCCAGCGCTTCGCCGGCAGCGGCGTGGCGCTGGCAGTGTTCCGGCCCATGGACCGCTGGTGGCATTGGCTCCAGCCCGGCCAGTTGCGCCGCCTGCACCAGAAGCTGTGCGTCGTCGACGGCGAGCTGGCCTTTGTCGGCGGCATCAACGTCATTGATGACCGCCTGGACATCCACCACGGCGTCTGCGAACTGCCGCGGCTGGACTTCGCCGTGCAGCTGCGCGGCGACCTCGTCGACCTGGTGGGCCTGAGCGTGCGCTCGATCTGGTCGCGCGCCTGGCTGGGCCGCGACTTCGACGACGCGCTGCTCGACTACGTGCCACTTCGCCGCCGCTTCGGCCTGTGGGTCACCCAGCTGTGGCGCGGCCCGCAGCGCCTGCCCGAGCCGGCGGGGCGCCTGCAGCCCGTCTGCGCCGCCTTCGTGCTGCGCGACAACCTGCGCCGGCGCCGCACCATCGAGCACGCCTACGCCGACGCCATCCGCGGCGCGCGCAGCCGCGTCGACGTCATCTGCCCCTACTTCTACCCGGGCCAGCGCATCCGCGACGCGCTGCGCCATGCGGCCGGCCGCGGCGTGCGCGTGCGCCTGCTGCTGCAGGGCAAGCTGGACTACCGCCTCGCCGGCTGGGCCGCCGAGGCGCTGTACGCGGACCTCATCAAGCACGGCGTCGAGATCTACGAATACACGCCCGCCTTCCTGCATGCCAAGGTCGCCATCGTCGACGGCGAATGGGCCACCGTCGGCAGCTCCAACATCGACCCGCTGTCCCTGCTCGTCAACCTCGAAGCCAACGTCGTCGTGCGCGACGCCGGCTTCAACGCCCGCCTGGCTGACGAGATCGAGACGGCCATCGCCGCCTCCCGGCGCGTCGGCGAGCACGCCGGCACCGGGCTGCGCGCGCTGCTGCACCGGGCCGTCGTGGTCTGGTTCGCCTACGTCTTCCTGCGCGTGGCGGGCGCGGCGGGAAGGTATTGAGCGCTCAGCCGCCGCGGAACCAGAGCCACACGGGTCGGCAGGCGCTTCACGTCGTGACAGGGCGTCTGGCCCGCGGCCTCAGAACCCCGGTGCGTGCGGCGCCTTCAGCACGCCGGCCTGCACCAGCGCCGCGGCGCGCTCGATGTCGGGCGCCAGGTAATGGTCGGCCGGGCTGCTGGCGCAGTCGGCGCGCAGCCGCGTGTGCAGCGCCTCGACCGGCGCGGAGCTTTGCAGCGGGCGCAGGAAGTCGATGCCTTGCGCGGCGGCCAGCATCTCGATGGCGACGATGTGAGCCGTGTTGTCCAGCATCGCGTGCAGGCGCCGCGCAGCAAAGGTGGCCATCGATACGTGGTCCTCCTGGTTGGCGCTGGTGGGCAGGCTGTCGACGCTGGCCGGGTGGGCCAGGCTCTTGTTCTCGCTGGCCAGTGCTGCGGCGGTGACGTGCGCAATCATGAAGCCGCTGTGCAGGCCGGCGTCGGCCGTCAGGAAAGGTGGCAGGCGCGAGATGCCCGGATCGATCAGCATGGCGATGCGGCGCTCGGCAATGGCGCCGACTTCGGCGATGGCCAGCGCCAGGTTGTCGGCGGCAAAGGCCACCGGTTCGGCGTGGAAGTTGCCACCCGACAGCATGACGTCATCGAACACCAGCGGGTTGTCGGTCACCGCATTGGCCTCGCGCACCAGCACCTGCGCAGTGTGGCGCGCCTGGTCCAGGCAGGCGCCCATCACCTGGGGCTGGCAACGCAGGCAATACGGGTCCTGCACGCGCTCGTCGCCCTCGCGGTGGCTGGCGCGGATGGCGCTGCCGGCGAGCAGCTCGCGGTAGATGCCGGCGACCTCGATCTGGCCCGGCTGGCCGCGCACCTGGTGGATGCGGTCATCGAAGGGGCCATCGCTGCCGCGGGCCGCGTCCAGTGTCATCGCGCCGCTGGCCAACGCCGTAGCGAACAGGCCCTCGAAGCGCAGCAGCGCATGCAGTGCCAGTGCCGTGCTGGCCTGCGTGCCGTTGATGAGGGCCAGGCCTTCCTTGGCGGCCAGCGTCAGCGGTCGCAGCTCCAGGCGCGTGAGCTCCTCGCGGGCCGGGATGCGCTTGCCGGCCACCAGCGCCTCGCCTTCGCCCATCAGCGCCAGCGTCAGGTGCGCCAGCGGCGCCAGGTCACCGCTCGCGCCCACCGAGCCCTGGCAGGGCACGTAGGGAATGAAGCCGGCGTTGAGGGCGTCCAGCAGCGCCTGCACGACCTCGCGACGCACGCCCGAGAAGCCGCGCGCCAGGCTGCCGGCCTTGGTGGCCAGCATCAGCCGCACGACCTCCGGCGACATCGGCGTACCGACGCCCACCGCATGGCTGCGGATCAGGTTGAGCTGCAACGCCGCGAGCTGGTCCTTGGCGATGCGGGTGCTCGCGAGCTTGCCGAAGCCGGTGTTGACGCCATAGACCGGCGCGTCGCCGGCAGCGGCGGCGGCCACGAGGGCCGCGCTCTTGTCGACCGGCGCCCAGTCGTCGAGCTGCAGTTCGGCGCGGCCGGCGGCGATGTCGGCAAGCTGGTCCAGCGTGAGGTGTCCTGGGGTGAGTTTCATAGTGAGGGCAGGTTCAGTTCGTTCTTGCGGGCGCAGGCGATCGCCGACTCGTAGCCCGCGTCGGCATGACGCATGACGCCGGTTGCCGGGTCGTTCCACAGCACGCGCGAGATGCGCTGGGCGGCGGCGTCCGTGCCGTCGCAGACGATGACGACACCCGAGTGCTGCGAGTAGCCCATGCCCACGCCGCCGCCGTGGTGCAGCGACACCCAGGTCGCGCCGCCGGCGGTGTTCAGCAGTGCGTTCAGCAGCGGCCAGTCGGACACGGCGTCCGAGCCGTCCTTCATGCCCTCCGTCTCGCGGTTGGGACTGGCCACCGAGCCGCTGTCCAGGTGGTCGCGGCCGATGACGATGGGGGCCTTCAGCTCGCCGCTCCTGACCATCTCGTTGAAGGCCAGCCCGGCGATGTGGCGCTCGCCCAGGCCCAGCCAGCAGATGCGCGCCGGCAGGCCCTGGAAGGCGATGCGCTCGGCGGCCATGTCCAGCCAGCGATGCAGGGCCTCATGCTTGGGGAACAGGTCCTTCAGCTTCGCATCGGTCTTGTGGATGTCCTCGGGGTCACCGGACAGCGCCACCCAGCGGAACGGGCCCTTGCCCTCGCAGAACAGCGGCCGCACGTAGGCGGGCACGAAGCCGGGGAAGTCGAAGGCATTGGCCACGCCCTGGTCCTTGGCGACCTGGCGGATGTTGTTGCCGTAGTCCACCGTCGGAATGCCCTGGGCCTTGAAGGCGAGCATGGCCCGCACGTGCACGGCGCAGCCGGAAGCGGCGGCCGCCTTCAGCTCGGCGTGGCGGGCCGGGTCGGCCGCGGCAGCCTTCCACTGCTCGACGCTCCAGCCCGGCGGGCAGTAGCCGTTGATCAGGTCGTGAGCGCTGGTCTGGTCGGTGACCAGGTCGGGCTTCACGCCGCGCTTGATCAGCTCGGGCAGCAGCTCGGCCGCGTTGCCCAGCAGCGCGACGGACACCGCGCGGCCGGCTGCCGTGTGGGCCTGGATGCGGGCCAGCGCATCGTCCAGGTCATGCGCCTGCTCGTCCACGTAGCGGGTCTTGAGGCGGAAGTCGATGCGGCTTTGCTGGCATTCGATGTTCAGTGAGCAGAAGCCCGCGAACGTGGCCGCCAGAGGCTGGGCGCCGCCCATGCCGCCCAGGCCGGCGGTCAGCACCCAGCGGCCCTTGGTCACGCCGCCGTAGTGCTGGCGGGCCGCCTCGACAAAGGTCTCGTAGGTGCCCTGCACGATGCCCTGGCTGCCGATGTAGATCCAGCTGCCGGCCGTCATCTGGCCGTACATCATCAGGCCCTTGCGGTCCAGCTCGTGGAAATGCTCCCAGGTCGCCCAGGCTGGAACGAGATTCGAGTTCGCCAGCAGCACGCGCGGCGCGTCCGCATGCGTGCGGAATACGCCGACCGGCTTGCCGGACTGGATCAGCAGCGTCTCGTCGTCGTTCAGCTCGCGCAGGGACTTGCAGATGGCGTCGAAGGCGTCCCAGTTGCGCGCGGCCTTGCCGATGCCGCCGTAGACGACCAGCGCGTCCGGGTTCTCGGCCACGGCCGGGTCGAGGTTGTTCTGCAGCATGCGGTAGGCGGCCTCGGTCAGCCAGCTCTTGCAGCTGAGCTGGGTGCCGGTGGGAGCTTTGACGGGACGGGGCAGGGCGGTCATGCGGTTCTCCGGAAAGTGGGGCGGACTCTAGTTGTCTATACAAGTCAAGTCAACTAGGATGGCCGCATGTCCCGAGCCGCCGTCAGTCCAGAACCCCAGTACCTCAAGGTCAAGAACCATCTGCGTGAAGGCATCTCCAGCAGCCACTGGGTGGCTGGCGACCTGCTGCCCAGCGAGGGTGCGCTGGTGGCGCAGTTCGAGGTCAGCCGCATGACGGTGAACCGGGCGCTGCGCGAGCTGGTGCAGGAGGGGCTGATCGAGCGCGTGCAGGGCGTGGGCAGCTTCGTCGCGCAGCTGCACCGCATCTCGTCGACGCTGAACGTGCGCGACGTTCATGAGGAGATCACCGAGCGCGGCGGCGCCCACGAGGCGCGCGTGCATGCACTGACCCGCGGCAAGGCCACGCCGCAGCAGGCGGCGGAGCTGGGCCTGAAGCGCGGTGCGCCGGTGTTCCTGAGCCTCATCACGCATCTGGAGAACGGTGTCGTCATCCAGTGCGAGGAGCGCGCCGTCAACCCGGCCAGCGCGCCCGACTATCTTGCACAGGATTTCACGCGCATCACGCCGACGCACTACCTGCTCGACGTGGCCCCGCTGTCGGAGGCGCGCTACATGATCGAGGCGGCCCTGCCCGGCGAGGTCGAGGCCAAGCTGCTCGGCATCAACCGGCGCGACCCCTGCCTAGTCGTCAAGCGCATTACCTACAGCCGCGGTGTCGCGGTCACCAGCGTGAAATTGACGCACCCCGGCGTACGTTACCAATTGCAAGGGAGCTTCTCGGCATGAGCTTCGCCGGCCGGAGCTGCGGAGAATGCGCAGTTCCTCGCCGAGCGAGGCCGAGTCAAGGAAAAGAACATGAGTTGGAGCAAGGTCAGCGCAACGGACGTAGAGCCGCAGGCCTGGAAGAACAAGGGTGGCACCACGCGCGAGCTGCTGGCCTGGCCGCATTCGCACGACTGGGCCCTGCGCATCAGCGTCGCCTGCGTCGAGCGTGACGGGCCGTTCTCGGCCTTTCCCGGCGTGCACCGCTGGCTGGCCGTCATCGGCGGCGCGGGCCTGCGCCTGTTCGACTGGCCGCAGAGCATCGGCGACGAGCCGCTGCGTTTCGAAGGCGGCCTCGGCCCCGAGGCGGAGCTCATCAAGGGGCCGACCGACGTCTTCAACGTGATGGAGAGGCGCGGCAACCTGGAGGTCGAGTCGGCCGCCCACGTGCTGCTGCCGACGACGCCCTGGGTGGGCCTGTTCACCGTCAAGGGCGGCCTGCTGGAGCATGGCCACCGCGCGATGCCGATGGCGCCGCTGACGCTCGCCTGGTGCGAACAGCCGGTGGCCCAGAGCTGCGTCTTCACCGGCGAGGGCAATGCCTGGTGGCTGACCTGGAGCGGCGAGTGAGGGCCGCATGAAGCTCTGGCGCGGAGGCGTTCTCGCCACGCTGGCCGGGGACAGCGGCTGGGGCCTCATCGACGACGGCGCGCTGCTGGTCGATGGCGGCCTGATCCGCTGGGCCGGAGCGGTGGCGGCGCTGCCGCCCGAGGCCGCCGGTGCCGAAGTCGTCGAGCTGGGCGGTGCGCTGGTCACGCCCGGGCTGGTGGACTGCCACACCCATCTCGTCTACGGCGGCAACCGCGCCCATGAGTTCGAGCAGCGCCTGCACGGCGCCAGCTATGCCGACATCGCCAAGGCCGGCGGCGGCATCCGCTCCACGGTGGCCGCGACGCGCGCCGCCGGCGAGGCCGAGCTGCTGGCCGCGGCAACGAAACGCGCCCAGGCGCTGATCCGCGAAGGCGTGACGACGCTGGAGGTCAAGTCCGGCTACGGCCTGGACGCCGCCACGGAGGCGCGCATGCTGCGCGTCGCCCGCAAGCTCGCCGGCCTGGGCCTGACCGTGCGCACGACCTATCTCGCCGCCCACGCGCTGCCGCCCGAGTTCGCCGACGCCGACGACTACATCGCCGCCGCCTGCCTGTGGCTGCCTGACCTGTACGAGGCCGGCCTCGTCGACGCGGTGGACGCCTTCTGCGAGCACATCGCCTTCAGCCCGGCCCAGGTCGGGCGGGTGTTCGACGCGGCGCGTCGCCTGGGCCTGCCCGTCAAGCTGCACGCCGAGCAGCTGAGCGACCAGGGCGGCGCCCAGCTCGCCGCCAGCCATCGGGCATTGAGCTGCGACCACCTCGAATTCCTCAGCCCCGCCGGCGTGCAGGCCATGGCCGGGGCCGGCACCGTGGCCGTGCTGCTGCCCGGCGCCTTCTACGCACTGCGCGAAACACAGTTGCCGCCGATTGCCGCGTTGCGCGAGGCCGGCGTGCCCATCGCCATCGCCACCGACCACAACCCGGGCAGCTCGCCGACGCTGTCGCCACTGTTGATGCTGAACATGGCCTGCGTGCTGTTCCGGCTGACGCCGGAGGAAGCGCTGCGCGGCCTGACCGTCAACGGCGCCCGCGCGCTGGGTCTGCAGGACCGCGGCCAGCTCGTCGCCGGCCAGCGCGCCGATTTCTGCATCTGGGATGGCGCACATCCCCGCGAACTGGCAGCATGCTTCGGGCATAACCCGCTGATAGAACGGGTGTGCCACGGAAACCAGGGAGAAGCATGAGTGTCTTCAGTCTGCAGCCAGGCCGCGTGCCGCTGTTGATCAGCCTGCCGCATGTCGGCACCGAGATCCCGCCGGAAATCGGCGAACGCCTGGTGCCGCGCGCACTCGCCAGCGAGGACACCGACTGGCATCTCGAGCGCCTGTACCGCCCGCTGGCCGAGCGCCTCGGCGCCAGCCTGCTGGTGCCGCGCTACAGCCGCTACGTCATCGACCTGAACCGCCCGCCCGACGACCAGCCGCTCTACCCCGGCGCGGCCGGCGGCACCGGCCTGGTGCCGACGCGCTTCTTCACGAACGAGCCGCTCTACCGCGACGGCGCCGAGCCCGATGCCGTCGAGATCGCCGCGCGCCGCGAGGCCTATTGGCGGCCCTACCACGAGGCGTTGGCGGCGGAGCTCGAGCGCCTGCGCGCCGAACATGGCCACGCGCTGCTGTTCGACGGCCACAGCATCCGCTCGGAGCTGCCCTGGCTGTTCGACGGCATGCTGCCGGCGCTGAACCTCGGCACGGCCGATGGCGCTTCCTGCGCGCCGGCCCTGACGGCCGGGCTGGCGGCGCTGCTGGCTGGCCAGCCAGCCTTCAGCCAGGTGGCCAACGGCCGCTTCAAGGGTGGCTACATCACGCGCCACCATGGCCGGCCGGGCGACGGCGTGCATGCCGTGCAGCTGGAGATGTGCCAGCGCTGCTACATGGACGAGGCCATCGACCCGCGCGAGGCCTATGACGAAGCGCGCGCCGCCGAGGTCGCGCTCCTGATCGAACAGCTGTTGAAAGAGATGCTCGCATGGCAGCCCTGAAACGACTGCACGCGCCCCTGGCCTGGGTCGATGGCCGCTGGCAGCGCGATGTGCTGCTGACCGTCGACGCCAACGGCCACTGGGCCGAAATCACCGTCAACCTGCCCGCGCCGCCGGGTTCGGAGATGCTGGCCGGGCCGCTCATTCCCAGCCTCGTCAACGCCCACAGCCACGCCTTCCAGCGCGCCTTCGTCGGCCTGGCCGAGCGCCGCGAGGCGGGCCAGGACGACTTCTGGAGCTGGCGCGACCGCATGTATGCGCTGGCGCTGCGCATCTCGCCGCAGCAGCTGCGCGCCGTCGCCAGCCAGCTCTACGCCGAACTGCTGCGCGGCGGCTACACGCAGGTCTGCGAGTTCCATTACCTGCACCATGCCGCCGAAGGCCAAGTCTTTGACGACGAACTGGACATGGCCTGGGCGCTGGCCGAGGCCGCCGAGGACGTCGGCATCGGCCTGACGCTGCTGCCTGTCGTCTATACGCGCAGCGGCTTCAACGCGACGGGCCTGCGCCCCGACCAGCACCGCTTCGAGGCCGATGCCGACTGGGTCTGGCGCGCCTGCCAGCGCGTGATGGCGGCCGGCCTGCCGCGCGTCAATGCCGGCGTGGCCCTGCATTCGCTGCGCGGCGCGTCGCCGGCCGACATCCTGCGGCTGCGCGAGCTCGTCGGTGCGGCCGACCTGCCCATCCACATCCATGCTGCCGAGCAGACGGCCGAAGTGGCCGACTGCCTGGCCGCCACGGGCATGCGCCCGCTGCAGTGGCTGGCCGACGCAGGTCATCTCGACCCGCGCTGGCAGCTCGTGCACGCGACCCATGCCGAGCCCGCCGAGATCGAGGCCGTGGCCCTCAGCGGCGCCGGCATCGTCATCTGCCCTGGCACCGAGGCCAACCTCGGCGACGGCCTGGCCGACCTGCCGCGCTGGCTGGCCAACGGCGTGCCGCTGACGGTGGGCTCCGACAGCCAGGTCACGCGCGGCTGGGTGGAGGAGCTGCGCTGGCTGGAATACGGCCAGCGCCTGGCGCGGCGCCAGCGCAATGTCGCGTCCGCGCCCGGCAGCCAGCCGTCCAGCGCGGCGCGCCTGTTCGACGCGGCCGTGAACGGCGGTGCCCGTGCCGCGGGATTCACGGCCTGGGGCCTGACCCCCGGCGCTCGTGCCGACGCCCTGGTGCTGAACCGCGACGCCGACGCGCTGCGAGGCCTGCCCGACGAGGCCCTGCTGGACGCCGTCGTCTTCGGCAGCAACGGCTCGCCCTGGCAGTCGGTCTGGGTGGCCGGCCGCGCACGGCCCTGGCGGGCGCCGCAGCGCGTCGGCGACGCCTTCGAGGCAGCGATGCGTGAGCTGTGGCAGTCGGACGGCGACCAGCCCGGTTGAGGCTTGGCGACGGCGAGACAAAAGACTAGTCTCGCGCCACGCGCCTCTAATAGATCACACCGCCGTGATCATCCATGGTCGATCCGAGGCGAGGGACGTCGGCGGCCGCCCGCAGCGGTCCGGTTCGGACGAGGAGCGGTGATGAAGCTGAGCGATTTCACGATCAAGGCGCGGCTTTTCGCGCTCGCGGCGCTGGCAGTTGCGGCCATGCTGGTCGTCGGTTTGCAGGGTCTGCGCAGCCTGTCACAGGCGCGCGAGGATTTTGTCCACTACGTCGACAACGACGTCGAGTCGCTGACGCAGCTGGCCGGCATCCGCGCCGGGGTCGGCAACCTGCGCCGCTACGAGAAGGACCTGCTGATCAACCTGGCCGACGCCAAGGCCGTGGAGCGCTACCGCAAGGAGTGGACGGACACCTTCGACAAGGTCTCGGTCAGCCTGGGCAAGATCGCCAAGCTCGACCTGCCACCGGACGTGAAGAGGATGCCCGACGAGCTGCAGAAGTCCCTGCAGGACTATCGCAGCGGCTTCAGCGGCATCCTCGACCGCGTGGCCAAGGGCGAGTTCGCCGACACACCGTCGGCCAACCAGGCCATGGAGCCCCTGAAAGGCTCGGTGCGGGCCATGGACAAGACCTTGGGCGAGATCACCGAGACCATCGACAAGCATTCGAGCGAGCAGGTGGCGCTGCTGGACGCGCACAACAAGGCCATCCGCCTGGACCTGACGCTGGTCATCATCGGCGCCGTGCTGCTGCTGGCGGGCTACACGGTCGTCAACATCCGTTCCATCCTGGCGCCGCTGGCCCATGCGGTGAAGACGGCCGAGCGCATCGCCGGCCACGACCTCAGCCAGCCGGTGCGCGTCGTCGGCAGCGACGAGACGGCGGCACTGATGCGCGGCGTGCAGGGCATGCAGGATTCGCTGGCCGAGGTCGTCACCGGCGTGCGCCAGAGCACGGACAGCATCGCCACCGCCTCGCGCGAAGTGGCCGTCGGCAGCCAGAACCTCAGCAACCGCACCGAGCAGGCCGCGTCCAACCTGCAGGAAACGGCGTCGGCGATGGAGGAACTGACGGCCAGCGTCACGCACAACGCCGAATCGGCTCGCCAGGCCAACCAGCTTGCCGGCAGTGCGGCCGAGGTCGCGCGCCGCGGCGGTGCGGTGGTGGACGAGGTCGTGCAGACCATGGGGCGCATCAGCGCCTCGTCGGCCAAGATCGGCGACATCATCTCGGTCATCGACGGCATCGCCTTCCAGACCAATATCCTGGCGCTGAACGCGGCCGTGGAGGCCGCGCGCGCGGGCGAGCAGGGGCGTGGCTTCGCGGTCGTCGCCGGCGAGGTGCGCACGCTGGCGCAGCGCTCGGCCGAGGCGGCCAAGGAGATCAAGGCGCTGATCACACGCAGCGGCGAGAACGTGGACAGCGGTTCGGCCCTCGTGGCCCAGGCGGGAGACACGATGAAGGAGATCATCGAATCCATCGCCCGCGTCAGCGCCATCGTCTCCGAGATCAGCCACGCAACCGGCGAGCAGAGCACGGGCATCGGCCAGATCGGCCAGGCCATCGCGGGCCTGGACCAGATGACGCAGCAGAACGCCGCGCTGGTGGAAGAGTCCGCTGCCGCGGCGGCCAGCCTGCAGCAGCAGGCCGACGAGCTGGCGCGTTCGGTGTCGGTGTTCCGGCTGGGCTGATGCGGCAGGGCGCCGACCCTGTCCGCGCGGCGCCCGTTGCGTTTTGTTGCGACATTGCCGTCCCGGGAGCTGCGCCGCATGGGAACGGCCATTGCCGAGTTGTTCAGGCGACATGAGCCGCGCCGCCAGCCGATGGCGGTGCGAATGCCGCCATCAACTTCCGGAAGGTTCATCATGAGCAATAGATTCAACCCCTTGTCGACTGCTGTGGCAGCGACGACGGCCGGCCTGATCCTCACCGTCGCCGGCTGCGCGACCAGCACCCGGACCGACGATCAGCCCGTTGGCCTGTCGCGCGAGTCCATCCAGAACTCGCAGGCCGTCGTCGACCCCGCGGGCACCGGCGATTCGTCGACCATGCCGAATACGTCGTCCTCGTCGTCCTCGTCGTCTTCATCGTCCTCGATGAACGATACGACGCAGAACCCTGCCCAGGCGGACGGCACCTCGGCCTCCTCCAGTACCTCGCCCACCCAGAGCGCCACGACCGGCACCGACATGTCGGCTTCGTCCTCCACCGCCCAGACGTCGACGCCCAGCACGTCGACCTCTTCGAGTGGCAGCGATTACAGCTCCAGCAACGGCACGTCCTCGACCATGAACGGAACGAACGGCACGGGCAGCAGCACGAGCAGTGGCGCCTATAACGGCGCGAACAACGGCACCAACTATGGCGCGAACAACGGCACGAGCAGCGGCGCGTACAGCGGCAGCACGACCAGCACCGATACGTCGGGCAGCAACCCCAGCAGCCAACCGCTGCCACCGCGCAGCGACCGCAACTGACCTGTGAGCGCGCCTCTCCGGCTCTGCACCCTCAGTGGCGCGGAGCCAGTGCCCGCGTGAGCGCCTCGGCGGGCCGCAGCGAGCCAACCTCGATGCCCCGCCAGTTGCGCAAGACGAGCTGGCTGTAGCCGCGCAGCAATTCGTCCTCGGTCCGCAGCAGTGCCGCGACGACGGCGGCGATGGCCCCTTCGGCCGCGCGCACGGCGCCATCGTCGACCTTGAGCGCGATCCCCAGGCCCAGCTCGGGCAGGGCCGCGCAATAGACGCCTTCGGCGCCGATCTTGCAGAACACCCGCTCGCCGAAAGCCTGCATGACGCGGGTGTCGAAGCGGTCCGTGCCGCCCACCATGAAGGGCGCTGCCGCCGCGGCCTGGCGCAGCCGGCGTGCGGCGCGGGCGTTGCCGTCGGTCAGGCCATGGCCGGTGCCGCAACGCGCAAAGGCCAGTGCCAGCGCGCGCAACGGCACGGCGTAGGTCGGGATGGAGCAGCCGTCGATGCCGCGCGGCAGGGTGTCCATGTCCATGCCTGTCGTGGCCGACAGCGCGGCCGTGACCTCGCGCATCACCTGATGTTCCGCGGCCACGTAGCCGCGCACGAATTCGGCCGGCTCGGCGCCGGCATTGCGCGCCATCAGGCAGGCGACGCAGATGAAGCCGCCGTGCTTGCCCGAACAGTTGTTGTGCAGCGAGCCGGCCACCTCGCCGCGCGCCAGCATGCCGCGCAGCACCGGTTCGCGGCTGGGCCATTGCGTGCCGCACTCCAGCGCGCCGGCATCCAGGCCGAGCTTGGCGAGCACGCCGGCCGCCGTGGCCACATGCTCGGGCTCGCCGCTGTGCGAGGCGCAGGCCAGGGCCAGTTCGGCGTCGGTCAGCGCAAAGGCCTCGGCGGCGCCGCTGGCCACCAGCGGCAGGGCCTGCAGCAGCTTGACGGCCGAGCGCGGGAAGATGGGCCGCTCGATGTCGCCCAGGGCCGTGTGCACGGCGCCGCTGGCGTCGACGATGGCCAGCGCGCCGGCATGGCGCGATTCGACGGCGCCACCGCGCAGCACTTCGATGAGGATGGGGTTCATGCCGCCAGTCTAGGCGTGCACTCCAGTGTCAGCGGCGCCACACCGGACCGCTTCAGGATCGATGTCGTGTGCACTGTCGATTTGCCAGGGTCTCGTTCGTCGTCACGGGTGAGACGGCGGAATCGTTCTGCCATGCCACCACTCAGGAGCCCTGACCATGCGATTTCTTTCAATGATCCGCGTCGACGAAACGGCTGGCCAGGCGCCCTCGATGGCGGAGGCGGTGGCGCTGACGCGGCGCTTCCTGGGCGTGCACGGCAGCGACTGGGATATCGAGTGCGAAGTGCGCCCGCTCGACGGGCCCGAGTTCGGCTGCCGACCCTGAGGCGCGCATTCGCGCCAAGCTTGTTACTCACACCCACGGATCGGCGGCGCTAGCCTGCCCCTTCGGATCAAGCCCAACGGCAAAGGACTGACCATGTCTTCTTGGATGAACTCCGTGCGCGAGCACTACCGCTGGGTCATCGTGGCCGCGGGCGGACTGCTCGGCTGCGTCGCGATCGGCGCGCTCTTCTCACTGCCGGTGCTGCTGCGTCCCATCGCCCAGGACACGGGCTGGTCCACCACGGGCATTTCCACGGCGATGACGATTGCCTTCGTGGCGCTCGCGGTCGGCAGCATCGGCTGGGGCACGCTCTCCGACCGCGTCGGCCCGCGCAAGGTGGTGCTGGCCGGGGCCGTGCTGCTCACCGCCGGCCTGGTGCTGGCGAGCCTGGCGACATCGCTGCAGGGCTTCCAGCTCTGGTTTGGCGCACTCATCGGCGTCAGTGCGGCGGCCATCTTTGCGCCGCTGATGGCCTGCGTCACCGGCTGGTTCGACACGCGGCGCAGCCTGGCCGTGTCCCTGGTGTCGGCGGGCATGGGCATGGCGCCGCTGACCATGTCGCCCCTGGTCGCCTGGCTGGTGCAGACGCACGACTGGCGCGGCACGCTGCAGATCGTCGCGGCCGTGGTGGCGGGTGTCATGCTGCCCGTGGCGCTGTTGGTGCGCCGCCCGCCGGCGCTGGCACAGGCCGCGGCGGCGGCCACGACCGGAGTGGTGCATGAGGCGGGCCCGTCGGTCGGGCAGGCCGTGCGCTCGCCGCCCTTCCTGATCCTGGTGCTGACGAGCTTCCTGACCTGCGCCACGCACTCGGGGCCGATCTTTCACACGGTGAGCTATGCCGTCACCTGCGGCATCCCGCTGATGGCCGCCGTGTCCATCTACAGCCTGGAGGGCCTGGCCGGCATGGGCGGTCGCCTCGTGTTCGGGTTGCTGGGCGACCGTTTCGGGGCGGCGCGCACCCTGGTGCTGGCGCTGCTGGCGCAGGCCGTTGTCGTGCTCGGCTACATCTATGCGCGCCAGCTGGGCAGCTTCTACACGGTGGCCGCCTTGTTCGGCTTCACCTACGCCGGCGTGATGCCGCTGTTCGCCGTCATCGCGCGCGAGAACTTCCCGCTGCGCATGATGGGCACGGTGATCGGCGGCACCACGATGGCCAGCAGCATCGGCATGGCGCTGGGCCCGGTGGTGGGCGGGCTGATCTATGACTCGTTCTCCAGCTACACGTGGCTGTTCATCGGCGCGTTCTCGCTGGGCATCGGTGCCTTCCTGTCTGCGCTGGCGTTCACGCGGCTGCCGCGCCGGCCGCTGCCGGCGGTCATGGCGTGAGCCCGTGGCTTGTGCCGGGCTCAGGGCATGGAACTCAGGGCCTCGTTGCGTGACAGGTGGGCGCTGAAGATCTTGTAGAGGGTGCCGTCCTCTCGCATGGCGGTGATGGCGTCCTGAATCTTGCGGGCGTCGTCCGCGCGGACCCTGGCCCGGGAAAGCGCGAATCCCGCGGCGTAGGTGTCGCCCGGGAAGGCATCGATGACCGTGATCCGGCCCGCGAGCTTGCTGTCCGCAAGGATTCGACCCCAGGCCACGGGCTCGGACAGGAAGGCCGCGTCACGTCCCAGCGCCACGAGCCGCGCCACCACGTTGGCGTCGGCGTATTCGTCCACCCGCCCTTGCCCGCGCAGCTTGGCGATCCAGTGATCCCACTGGGGGCCGTGCTTGAATCCCTTGACGACGGCCAGACGCAACTGGCTGTGTTCGAAGGCCTCCAAGGTCGAGACCGGCTCGGGCAGGCCCGCTCGGACCAGCAGCCGGTTGCGCCCGGTCATGTAGATCACGAACCGCGCAAACCTGTCGCGCTCCTCCGTCTCGATGGCCGACACCGTGATGTCGAGCGTGCCACGGGCCAGATCGGCCCAGGTGCGAATCCTGGCGTCCACGAAGGTCTCGAACTTGCAGCCCGTCCGGCGGCCGACTTCGTCGACGATGTCGACGTCGATGCCCGCCGCGATCTGCCCGGCCTGTCGAAAGGCCAGCGAGCCGTATTCATACAAGGCGACGCGGTACGGTCCGCACGCGGCCGGCTGCGCCAGCGCCTGCGCACCGGCCGCCGCCAGCAAGCCAGCCGCTATCCAGGTCATGACCGTGCCCATACGTCTTCGATGCCCAACGAATCTCGCTCGAGTATCCGCTGGCGACACCAGCGATGGAAACAAGGGCTGGCGGGCCGAAGCGTCGGTCGCAATCGGGCCGGCTGCCGCCGGCAACCGTACCCGGTGGGCAGGAGGCAATGTGGCGCCGCGACGCGCCTCACGGCGCCACATCCACCACCAAGGGAAAGTGATCGCTCAGCCGCCGCCAGGCCTCGTCATTGACGAGTTGCACGGCCAAGCCCTGCTCGGCCCACGTCTGCGGCACGAAGCAGAAGTCGATGTGGAAGGGCCGTTCCGGCTTGCGCAGGAAGTGATGCGTCGCGTGAACCTCGCGGCCATAGGCCACGTCATGGTGGCGGTGGTAGGCGCTGACGAGGCCCGCCGCGTGGAGCTGCTCGAAACCCGCCCCCCAGCGCTTGACGCGCGCCGTGGGCCGGTCAAAGAAGGGGCTGCCGTTGAAATCGCCGGCCACGATGGTGGGGCCCCGCTTGAGCAGCCGCGCATAAGCCGCCAGCCCGTTCAGGAAGGCCCGGCTGTAGCTGGGCGCGGGCCAGGTCCACACGGCCAGCAGGCTGAACGCGGCGCCGCTTTCGCCGTGCATCACGCGCACCGGCGACACGCAGTTGGGCAGCTCGACCGATGCCTTGCGCACGCGCGCAAGCCGGTAGCCGTTGAACGCGCGCACCTGTATGCCCAGCCGCGACGCGTTGGACGGAAACCAGCGCAACCGGTCCGACTGCGCCTCGGGCGCCACCGCCTCGGGGATGATGGCGATGTCGGGCTGCAGGCTCTCAAGCGCGGCCATCTTCTTGTCGAAGGGGCCGCGGCAGCAGTTCCAGGTGACGATGCGCATGGCCCGACTTTAGGGACGGCCCCTGCCGGAACTGGCAGCAGGCTGAACCGGCGTCGCCGTCGGCGGGCAGTGAGCCCGGATGCTGCAGATCAGTCCACGTGCACCCGGTTGCGCCCGCCGCGCTTGGCCGCGTAGAGCGCGTGGTCGGCGCGGTTGAGCAGGCCGTCGGCCTGCGCCTGCTGCTGCTGGGGCATGCCGCCAGCGATGCCCACGCTGATGCGCACGACCAGGCCCGGCGTGACGGCGGCCCAGTCGTGCTCGACGACGGCCAGGCGCAGGCGCTCGCAGATCTCGGCGGCCTGCGGCGGCGCGATGCCGACGAGCACGGCCAGGAACTCCTCGCCGCCGATGCGCGCCATCAGGTCGGCGCTGCGCAGGCGATGGCGCAGCAGCTGGGCGAGCTGCTGCAGCACGGCGTCGCCCACCGCATGGCCGTGGCTGTCGTTGATCTTCTTGAAATGGTCCACGTCCAGCGCGGCGACGCTGATGACCTGGCCGGCCATGCGCGCGCCTTCCACCAGCAGCGGCAGCGCGAACTCGGCGTGGCGGCGGTTGTGCAGGCCGGTCAGCACGTCCTCGTGGGCGGCGCGGTCCAGCGCCATCGCATGCTCGCGCAGGCGCTGCTGCTCGTTCTCGAGATGAGTCGCCCGCGCGCGTTCGCGGCGGGCGTCGGCGGTGGCGCTGTCGGCGCGCGCCTGGGCCTGTTCGACCTGGTCGCGGATCAGGATGACCTCGGTCTGCAGCATCAGGTTGTCGCGGCGGATCTGGCGGTCCAGGCCGCCCAGCTCCTCCAGCCAGGCCAGCGCCTCGCGGTACTGGCCGCAGGCCTTGTGGGTTTCGTACAAGGCGCGCACGAGCAGGCGGCGCAGCTTGGGCGGCGGCTCGCTCGCGGCATGCAGCAACGCATCCAGGATGCGCGAGGCCTGCAGCGGCTCGCCCTTCAGGCGCAGGAAGACGGCGCGCTGCGCATCGGCCTCGATGGCCAGCGTGCGGTAGCCGTGGTCGTGGGCCAGATGGCCGAATTCATTGAGCAGCGGCAGGGCCTCGTCGAGCAGGCCGCCGGCCAGCAGCGCGTTGACGAGGTTGGACACCGAGATGGCCACCTGGAAGGGGCTGCCCGATCGGCGCGCCAGCACGGTGGCCTGCTCGGCGGTGCGGCGTGCGCTGGCCAGGGCTTCGACCAGGGCCTCGGCGTCGCCCAGCGCGGTCGCCTCCTCGATGCGGCGCAGCCAGAAATAGGCCAGGTTGTTGTGGCAGGAGAACAGCGCCTCCGGCGCCTCCGTGCGCGCGGCGATCTCCAGCGCCTGCTCGGTCGAGGCGCAGGCCTGGCCGGGGTTCTCCAGGCTGGAATAGGCGACGCCGACGCGGTTCAGCGCCCAGGCCTCGCGCACCGCGTCGCCGGCACGGCGCGCGGCGGCCAGCGCCCGCATGCCCGACTCCAGCGCCTCGCGGCCCATCAACAGCTGGCCGTAGACATAGGCCTGCGAGGTCAGCGCGTCGGCCAGCAGGGCGTCGTCGCCCAGGCGCTCGGCCAGCCCCAGGGCCGCGGTCGCGCAGCGCGCGCTCGCCGTCAGCTTGCCCAGGCGCGGGTACTGGTGGGCCAGCAAGGCCAGGGTTTCGGCGCGCCGGCGCAGCTGCGTCGGCGGGCAGGTCAGCAGCAACGCCTCCAGCGCCTCGCAGGACGCCTGGTAGGCCCCGGCCGCGGCGTGCTGCCGCTGGACCGCAAATGCCGCGTCGAACGCCGCGGCGTCGAAACCGGTGTCGTCGGCAGGCAGGGTGGGGAGGTCCAGCAGGTCTGACATGGGAAGCGACCGATTTTGCCTAGCCCCAGAATGCCGGCCATGACATTGCCCGTTGTTTTCGGGGTCGACTTCACGAGTGCGCCCCGGCGTGCCAAGCCAATCCGGGTCGCCGCGGGCCAGCGGCAGGGTGCCGTCGTGCGCCTGACCGGCCTGACAGCGCTGGACAGCCTGGACGCGTTTGCCGCCTGGCTGGCCCGGCCGGGGCCCTGGGTCGCAGGCTTCGACCTGCCCTTCGGCCTGCCGCGCGAGCTCGTCGAGCACCTCGGCTGGCCGACCGACTACGCCGCGCTGATGGCCCACTACTCGGGCCTGAGCCGGGCCGACATCCGCGACCGCTTCGCCGCCTTCTGCGATGCGCGCCCGGCCGGCGCCAAGTTCGCCCACCGCGCCTGTGACGGCCCGGCCGGTGCCAGCCCCAGCATGAAGTGGGTCAACCCGCCGGTGGCCTGGATGCTACACGCCGGCGTGCCTCGGCTCATCGAGGCCGGCGTGCACCTGCCCGGCCACCTGGCCGGCGATACCGGCCGCATCGCGCTGGAGGCCTACCCTGGCCTGCTGGCGCGTGAGCTGATCGGCCGGCGTTCCTACAAGAGCGACAGCAAGGCCGCGCAGACGCCGGAGCGCCTCATCGCCCGCAAGGACATCGTCGACGCGCTGGAACAGGGCCGCACCCGGCTGGGACTGCGGCTCAAGCTCAGCCACGCGCAGCGCGACGAACTGGTGGCGGACGCCAGCGGCGACAGCCTGGACGCGGTACTGGCCCTGCTGCAGGCCGCCTGGGCCACGGAGCAGCCGCGCCACGGCTGGCCCGAGGGCGTAGACCCGATCGAGGGATGGATCGTGAGCGCCTGAGCTGGCGAAGATGGCGGCCCCGCCACTCGACCCCCTTTCATGCGCCACTCCTTGCTCGCCAGCGCCCTGGCCGTCTCGCTACTGCTGACCGCCCAGGCAGGCCGCGCCACCGAGGCCGGTCTCGACATCAAGCTCGCCCATGAGAGCGACGCCGAGCGCCAGACGGCCGCCCAGCTCGGACGTCTGCTGCAGACCTACGACGTCTCGCGCTGGACGGTCACACGCGACGTCATCATCGACGAGAAGACCATCCCGCACAGCGATCCGGTGCTGACGCTGCATGCCCGTCACCTGAAGGACGACGACCTGCTGCTGTCGACCTTCGTGCACGAGCAGATGCACTGGTGGCTGTCGACCCACCGCCTGCAGGCCGAGGCGGTCATGGCGGAGCTGCGCCGCTTGTTCCCGAAGATCCCCGTGGGCTATCCCGAGGGCTCGTCGGACCCGGTCACCAACTACGCGCACCTGATCATCATCTACCTCGAATACCGCGCCGATCAAACTCTGATGGGCGAGCTGCGGGCGCACGCCGTCATGCAGTTCTGGGCCGGCGACCATTACCGCTGGCTCTACCGTGAGCTGCTGCGCGACCCCGAGAAGATCGGCGTCATCGTCAAGAAACACGGGCTGCTCCCGCCGGCCTGACCGCCGCCGTCAATGCGCCGCGGCGGCTGTGCGCCAGGCTGCGGCAAAGCGCTCCAGCTCGGCCCCGTCCAGGTCGGACACGGCCCAGTACTGCATCGCTCCGTCGCTCCAGCGCACGAGGTTGAAGCCGCGCCGCTGCAGCTTCTCGGGCGCCGCGCCGCGCTCGGCGGGCCAGGTGTAGAGGTCGATCTTGTGCAGCCGCACCTGGTAGGCCAGCACGGCGGTGGGCCGGCCCTGCAGCGCCTGCACGCGGCCGCCGAGCAGCGCGAAGCCCTGCTCGCGCAGCGGCGCGTCGAGCACGGTGGGCGCGTAGTCGAGCCGGCCCTGGAACCAGGGCTTGACCGTGTGGCGGTCGCTGGAGGCGACCTCGTACAGCGGGCCGACCTGCAGCGCGCGGACGTGGGCGGCAACGAGTTCGTCGGGCAGGGTGCCGTCAGTGTCCAGGCGCGGCACGATCAGCATGACGGCCAGCGTCAGCGCGATGCCCAGGCCCAGGCCGCCCGCGGCGGCGAAGGCCGGGCGGATGCGTGCCAGCCGCGCGAGGTGCTCGCGCCAGGCAGGCCGAGCCGGGCGCTCCTGCGCAGCGGCCTGCAGCGTGATCTGGGTGCGCACCTTGGCGCGCAGGCCTTCGCCGGCCGGGTGGCGGCTGGCATGCTGGCGCAGCAGGCGGGTGAGGTCGTCGTCTTCCATCTCGGGATTCAGGGTAGGCCAGCCAGGCTGAGCTGGCGCTTGAGTTGGGCACGGGCGCGCGACAGGCGCGACATCACCGTGCCGATGGGGATGCCGGCGATGTGGGCGATGTCGCGGTAGTCCAGGCCTTCGAGTTCGCGCAGCACGATGACCTCGCGCATCGGCGGCGTCAGCGCGCGCAGCGCCGCGTCGACAAGAGCCTGCTCGCGCCGCACGCCCAGGGCCGCCAGCGGGTCTGGCACGGGGCTGGGGGCGCGGGCTTCGAGAGCGTCCCAGCCGTCTTCGTCCAGCAGCGTCACGTCGGCCCGGCCGCGCTCGCGCGCCAGCGCCGTGAAGCAGGCGTTGCGCACGATGCCGAGGAACCAGGGCTTGGCGTCCTCGCCGGCGCGCAGCGACGCGAAGTAGCGGAAGGCACGCAGCGCCGCTTCCTGCACCGCGTCTTCCGCGGCAGCTGCGTCGCGCAGCAGCCAGCGGGCGAGGTTGTGCGCCGTGTCGAGCAGCGGCAGCACGGTGGCCTCGAAGCGGCGGGCGTCCGTCATGTCACTTGGAAGTGCCCGTCCATGCCCTCGTGCCCGTCCCCGCAGAAGTTGTCGCACAGGAAGGCCAGGCGCCCGGGGGCCTTGGGCGTGAGCGTGAGGCGGGTGACGCGGCCGGGCATGAGATCGGTGCGCAGCTCCAGGTCGGGCACGAAGAAGCCGTGCGCGAAGTCGAGGGAGCGTATCAGCAGCACGACCGGCTCGCCGGCCTTCAGCGGGATCTCGTTGGGCGTGAACTTGAAGCGCTGGGCCGTGATCTCGACCTCGCGCGGCGCCTGGGCGCGGGCCGCCGTGAGCGCCACGCCCGCCGAGGCGCCGAGCAGCAGCAGGTGCCGACGAGTCACTGACGCACCCTTCGCGCTGCGCGGGAGTTGAGCCCCTTCGGGCGGCCGGGCGGGGCTCATGCCGCAGAGACTCCATGCTCGATGCGCTCCGTCTTGGCGCCGTCAGCCTCCACCTCGCGCCAGCCCAGGCCGCGGTAGGGCGCGGCCGGGTCCCAGGGCAGGGCTGTCGGCTTCTCGGCCGTGCCGGGCGCGGGCAGCGGGAAGATCAACGAGCGCGCCGAATGATGGGCGATGTGACGCGTCATCTGGTGGTGCTCCTGGTGAATGTGGCCGTAGAACACGGTCACGTTCTTGTGCGGCATCAACAGCGCCAGCGCCTGGTCGCCGTCGCGCGTGTGCCAGTCCCACTTGGGCACCAGCGGGAACAGCGGCCGGTGGGCGAGCACGACCAGCGGCGCGTTGGGGTCCAGCTTGGCCAGCTCGGCCTGCATCCAGGCGAGCTGCTCGGCGCCCAACGTGGTGCCACGGTCGGAGACGTTGTCCAGCGCGATGAAGTGCACGCCCTTGTGGTCGAAGCGGTAGTAGGTGTCGCCGAACAACTCCTTGAACGCGGCGCCGCGGTCCAGCGAGGCGTCGTGCTCGCCGGGCATGAAGCGCACGGTCTTGACCTTGAGCTCGGACACGACCTGCTTGAACTCCGTCATGCGGCGGCGGCGCTCGGCCGGGTCGTCGGTGGTGTGGGTCAGGTCGCCGGTGAAGACGATGAAGTCCGGCGGCTTGGGCAGTGCGTTGACGGCCGCGACCGCCTTGGGCAGGGTGCCGCGCGCGTCCGGGTTGGGCGCACCCTGGAAGCCCCAGTGCGTGTCCGACAGCTGCACGAAATAGAACTCGTCCTGCGGGCGGCCGGCGGTGGCGCAGCCGGCGAGGCCCGACGAGAGGATGACGCCGCCGCCCAGGCCGGCCAGTTGGAGGAAGTCGCGTCGTTGCATGGTCGCTCGGTCCGAAGTGGTGACCTGATGCGATACCTCGCGGCCGCGACTTTTATTCCTTGGCTTTTGCGATCGTGCGCAAAAAGGCGATCACGTCGGCCCGCTCGCCCGCGTCCGGCAGGCTGATGCCCATGGCCTGGCCGGGCACCAGCGCCTCCGGGTTGGCCAGCCAGCGGTCCAGGTTGGCCTCGGTCCAGACCAGGCCCGACGCCTTCAGCGCGGGCGAGTAGTTCGAGAACCCCTTGGCCGTGCCGGCCAGCCGTCCGAACACACCGCGGTGGGCGGGGCCAACGCCGTTGAAGTCGACCGAGTGGCAGGCGGCGCAGCGGGCTTGGTAGAGGGCTTGGCCGCGGGTGGCATCAGCAGCCTTGGCGAGGGGGACTGCGGCGAGCAGGGCGAGGACGGTGAGGGTTTTGTGCATGCCAGCGTTACTCGCGCCGGCCCGCATTTATTCCGTCGGCCCAGGGCTCAGTTCTCGCAGACGAACCCGTAGTCGTGCTTGTAGCGGGCGACTTCGTCCCTGGGCATGGTCTTGAACAGCACACAGACGGTGTAGCTGCCGATCTGCTTGCCGTTCAGCTGGTAGCCCCAGTCGGAGATCTGGCCGCGCTTGAATGCGTACACCTTGCCCTCAGTGAACGACTTGACCTTGTCCGGCGTGTTGGCGAGCACGCCCGAGAAACCGTCGCGGGTCTCCTTGAATGGCGTGAACCAGAAATGCTCGGTGCCGTTGGCATCGGACAGCATGACCTTGAGCTTGAAACCGGTAGCGCCGGCGGGCGGGTTGCGGGCCACGGCAAGGAATTGGTCCAGCGTGCGTCTGGCTTCGGCGATGGCTGCGTTCATGTCGCGATCCGTGTCGCCGATGTAGCGCGTCTGGTCGCCGATGGGCTCGGCGGCGAAGAGCACAGCCGGCAGCACGAGTAGAGCTACAAATCCCAATTTCTTTGCCAAGCGCATCCCTTTCATCGCAGCCCCACCTGCCCCTTCCACGCATTGAGGATCTTTGCCCGGTCCCAGGCCCGCCCGGCCTTCATCGTCCAGGCGACGTCGGGCAGTGCCGGCTTGGCCGCATCCAGCGGCGCCGCGAAGGCGATCAGGTCGGCGCGCAGGCCGGGCGCGATGCGGCCGATGTCTGCCGTGCGGCCGAGGTAGGTCGCGCCGTTGGCCGTCATGATCTTGACCGTCGCCGCTGCATCGAAGCCGGCCTCGCGCAGCAGCTCGAACTGCCGCAGTGACGAGTAGCCGGGGATGACGCCGCCGTAGCCGGTCGGGTCTGTGCCGGCGACGAGCAGGCCACCGGCGTCAACGAACTGCTTCTCCCAGGCCATGTCTTTGGCCAGCACGCGGCCGTAGGTGTTGGTGCCGCCGCGCTGGATGGCCGTGTAGCGCGACACGTACTGCTCGCGCAGCTGCGGCATCAGCAGGTCCAGCGCCGCGGCCGGGGCCATGGGGCGGCCGTGGGAGAAGGTCTCGAAGATGGTCAGCGTGGAGGTCAGCGCCACCTTGCGCTCGATCAGTTGGCGTTGCAGCGCGGCCATACGCGGGTCGTCCGTGGGCAGCGCGTCGAGCGAGCGCGGCACGGCATCGCCGCTGGGGCAGGAGTCGAGGGCCTTGCCGTCGACGAAGTCGCTGGATGCGAAGAAGCCGTGTTCGAGGTTGTCGATGCCCATCGCGGCGGCCTCCGCGTAGGTCACCGCGCACAGGTGGGCGGTGACCCTGGCCTTGCGTTCGTGCGCGGCCGTGACGATGGCGCCCAGCTGCTCGCGCGTCAGGTGCATATAGCCCTTGTACGAGGTGGCGCCGACGTCGGCCCAGTAGCCGACCTGGCGCACGGCGTCCTCGGCGTTGACCAGCCGCGGCACCTGGGCGACGAAGGCCTGGATGCCGTTCAGGAAGGGCGCGGTCACGTCCATGTCGGGGCCGACGGCCGTGCCGGCCTTGATGTCCTTCCAGGTGTTCAGGTCGGCGTAGGGGCTCATGCTGCCGGCCGTGCGCATCGTCGTCACGCCACCGGCGAGGTAGAGCAGCGGGAAGCTCTGGAAGAAGGCGCCG
>JAEKLF010000093.1 GCA_019509985.1 Burkholderiales bacterium
TGTAGGCGAACAGGTTCAGCACCTTGGCGCCCGGCTGCACGTGCTCGCGCACCCAGCGCCGGCCCTCGGCCATGTCGAGGAACAGCCCGTGGTTCTGGCCGCGCAGCAGGTGCACAAGGTAGCGCGTGCCGGCCTCGGTAACGATGTGCGGCTCGGGTACCGCACCGGCCATCAGCCGCGTGTCGGTGCGGCCGCCTTCCTGGCGGCATTGGTAGACCCAGTTCAGCGGCTCGCCTTCTGGCGCGATCTCGCGCCACCGCGTTTCGAGCGCGGCAACGATGGCAGCCAACGCCTCATCGGCCAGCGGCTCGAAGCTGGTCAGCAGCAGCACGGGCGGGTAGGCGTCCAGCGCCAGGTGCTCACAGCCGGGGAAGCGGCCGCCGCGGCCATGGAAGAGGCGCTGGGCGTCGGTCGGGACCTCTGCCAGCGAGGCCATCGTGTCGAGCAGGGCTTGCATGGCCGCGATTGTCCCGGGGCCAGAATGTCCGGCATGGACTTTCAAACCATCCTCGACGAGATCAACACCGAGCTGCGCCCGCTGCTGGGCACGGGCGGCAAGGTGGCGAGCTACATCCCGGCGCTGGCGCGCGTGTCGCCGCTGCAGTTCGGCATCGCGCTGCGCACCTGCGCGGGCCAGACGGCGCAGGCCGGCGACAGCGCGACGCCGTTCTCCATCCAGAGCATGTCCAAGATGTTCTCGCTGACGCTGGCCATCCGCGCTTTGGGCGAGGCGATGTGGGACCGCATCGGCCGCGAGCCCTCGGGCAGTCCGTTCAACTCGCTGGTGCAACTGGAGTCGGAGCGCGGCATCCCGCGCAACCCCTTCATCAATGCCGGCGCCATCGCGGTGGCGGACCGGCTGGTGTCGCAGGGCGATGCCAAGGTCGAGCTGCTGGCGCTGCTGGGCCGGCTGTGCGGCGAGCCCATCCACATCGACGCGGAGGTCGCGCGGTCCGAAGCCGACACCGGCTTTCGCAACACGGCGCTGGCCAACTTCATGAAGGGCTTCGGCACGCTGGACAACGACGTGGCCACGGTGCTGGACGTCTACTTCAACCAGTGCGCCATCGCGATGAGCTGCGAGCAGGTGGCCTGCGCCGCCGGCTACCTGTGCCGCGACGGCCGCCATCCGCTGGCCGGCACACCCGTGCTCAGCGCGGCGCAGGCGCGGCGCGTCAACGCGCTGATGCTGACCTGCGGCACCTACGACGCGGCGGGCGAGTTCGCCTTCCGCATCGGCCTGCCGTGCAAGAGCGGCGTGGGCGGCGGCATCGTCGCCGTGGTGCCGGACCGGCTCAGCCTGTGCGTCTGGTCGCCCGGGCTCGATGGCACCGGCAATTCGTGGCTGGGGCGGCAGGCGCTGGAGCTGTTCGTGGCGAAGACGGGGCTGTCCGTCTTCTGAGATCAGCTGGCGTACTTGACCGAACAACCGTAAGGCCGCGTCGACGCCTTCTCCACCTTGCGCCCCGCCGCCACGGCGGCCAGGGCCTCGGCGACATAGGGCTCGGCCTTGCTGATGTCCGCCTTGTCGGTCGTCGCGAGGCTGTCGATGCCGCCCTTGTAGACCAGCGTGCCGTCGGCCTTGATGACGTACATGTGCGGCGTCGTCTGCGCGCCGTAGAGGCGGCCGAGGTCGCCCTTGGGGTCGAGCAGCGTCGCGGTGGGCGCGGCGCCGCGCTCGGCGTTGAGCCTGGCGGCCGCGGCGCCGTCGACATAGCCCTGCTGGCCCGGTGCCGACGAGATCACCTGCAGCCAGACGACGCCCTTGGCCGTCGCGGCCTTCTGCTGGCTTTGCATGTTGCCGCTGCCGTAGTGCTTCTTCACGTAGGGGCAGTCGTGGTTGGTCCACTCCAGCACGACGGTCCTGCCCTTGAAGTCGGCCAGCGAGATGGTCTTGCCGTCGGCCGTCGTGGCCGTGAAGGCGGGAGCCGGCGCGTCCACCGTGGCGGCGGCGTGGGCCAGGGCCGGCGCGATCAGCAAGGCGAGCAGGATGCGGCGAATGATCTTCATGACGAACTCCTGGGCGTGGCCGAAACGGCCTCGACGAGAAGGCCGGGGGTGAGGATCTGCGGCAGCACCTGCGCCTCGGTGGCGCCCGGCGCGTAGAACAGGTAGAGCGGCACGCCGGAGCGGCCGTTGGCTTTGAGCACCGCAGTGATCCTGGGGTCTTCGCGGGTCCAGTCGCCCTTCAGGTAGACGACGCCGGCCTTGGCGAAGGCCTCGGTCACTTCGGGCCGCGACAGCGCCACGCGTTCGTTGACGAGGCAGGAGATGCACCAGGCCGCCGTCAGGTTGACGAACACCGGCTTGTTCTGCGCGCGCAGATCGGCCAGGCGCTCGGCGCTGTAGGGCTCGATGGCGGACTCGCCGGCCACCGCGTGCGCCTCGGCCGTGGCGGGCTTGATCCAGGCCGCCGCGCCCAGCGCCAGCACGACGCTGACGACGGCCGCAGCCGTGCCCAGCAGGCTCGCGCCGCTGGCATTGCGCCACCACAGGCCGAAGGTCATCAACACCAGGCCGCCGAGCGCCAGCGCCACGCCGTCCGGCCCGGCCTGCTGAGCCAGCACCCACAGCAGCCAGACGACGGCCGCGTACATCGGAAAGGCCAGGGCCTGCTTGAACTTGTCCATCCACGCACCCGGGCGCGGCAGCCAGCGCTGCGCGGCCGGCCAGAACGCGAGGATCAGGAAGGGCAGCGCCAGACCCAGGCCCAGCGCCAGGAACACGGCCAGCATGACCGCCGCCGGCTGGGACAGCGCGAACGCCAGCGCTGCGCCCATGAAGGGCGCCGTGCACGGCGTGGCGACCACGGCCGCCAGCACGCCGGTGAAGAAGCTGCCCGCCAGGCCATCGCGCGCGGCCAGGCCCGAGCCGATGCCGGTGATGCTGCCGCCCACCTCGAAGAAGCCCGACAGGCTCAGGCCGACGAGGAAGAGTAGATAGGCCACGACCAGCACGAACACCGGCGAATGGAACTGGAAGCCCCAGCCCACCTGCTGGCCGCCGGCGCGCAGCGCGATCAGCACGGCCGCCAGCACCGCGAAACTGGCCAGCACGCCGGCCGTGTAGGCCAGGCCTTCGACCTTGTGGTTGCCCTTGTTCACCAGCGCCAGCGCCTTGATGGACAGCACCGGGAAGACGCAGGGCATCAGGTTCAGGATCAGGCCGCCGACCAGCGCCAGCGCCAGGGCCGGCAGCAGGCCGAGGTCGCTCTCGGGCGCAGGGGTCGGCGCTGCGGCGTCGGCCGCCGGCGCGTTCAGGTCGGCCGGGCCGGGGCCCTTGCCGGCGCCCTCCGGCATGGGCGCGGAGACGTTCCAGGCCTGCTCGCCGGCGGCGGTCGTCAGCACGATGACGCCGGACAGTGGCTTGCCGGCGGCCAGTGGTTCATCGCCGGCCGGCAACTCCAGCGCCCAGCCCGCGCCGTCGGCCTTCAGCGCCTGCGGCGCGCTGTGGGCGACAGCGCCCCAGGTGTCGGCGAAGAAATAGGCCTTGGTGACGCCGGCAGTCGGGCCGCCGAGCCTCACGCCCTGAGCCACGGGCTTGAGCGTCACCGCGAACGGCGCGGGCTTGGGGATGGCGCCGCGCCACTCTTCGATCTGGGCCGCATCGGCGCCAGCCTTGGCTTCGGCGGCCGAACCCACAACAGGCAGATCCAGCCCCAGCGACACCTGCTCGGGGATGCAGACGTCCTTGCAGACCAGCCATTTCACCTCGGCCGTCGGCTTGAAGCGGCCGCCGGGCTTGGCGTCCGCCGGCACGGTCAGGTCGACGAGCAGGGCCGCGCGGCCCTCGTAGCCGTAGTTGACGATGGGGCCGATGGCCTGGATGGCGGGCGTCGGCCACTGCAGCGGGCCGGCCTGGGCGCCCGCCCAGTCGATGCTGGTCGCCTGGCCGGAGTCGCCGGGGTTTTGCCAGTAGGTGTGCCAGTGCGGCTTGATGTTCTGCTCCAGCGCCACCGTGAAGCGCTGGCCCGGCGCGACCACGGCCTGGCTGGACACGAGGCGGGCCTGCACATGCTCGGTCGACGCCTGCGGAGATGCGGCGAAAGCAGCCAGCGGAACAGCCAGCAGGGCGAGAAAAACAGGGCGCAGGAGCGAGAGCATCCTGAAATGCTAGGGCAAAGCGCTTTCACCCCGATTAGTCACCCCGTTTAGTCACCCCGTCGCGACAGGCCGGTCCGGACGAATTCGTCAAAGGCCGCCCACAGCGGCGCGAAGCGTTCCGGCGCGCCTTCCAACAAGGCCAGCGCGTGCAGTCCGGCCTCCAGCGTCGACAGCTGGCCGGGGCGGTGGGCACGGCGCAGTGCATAGCGCGACGGCTGCTCGGGCAGGGCCAGGCGCGGCAGCCCGGCCAGCCAGGGGTTCGCGGCCAGCAGGCGGCGGCTCTGGCGCCAGCTGCCGTCGAGCAGGATCAGGCGAGTGACATTCGTCGGCGGCGCGGCTGAGACCTCGCCGGGGTAGAGCAGCGCCGTGCCGGGGCCGGCCAGGGCGGCGTCGAAGGCCTCGCCGCGGAGCAACTGCGCGGCCGGGCTCAGGCCCAGCGTCAGGAAGGTGGCCGTGTTCTTCGCGTGTCCGGCTTCGGCAGGGTGCTGCAGGATCAGCAGCCCGGTGCGCACGGCCACGGGCGCCGGCAGCGCCGCGCACAGGCAGGTGGGCGCCGGGCGCTCGCAGCGCGGGCAGACCGCGCGCGGCATGGCTCAGTGCACGCTGGGCGGCGCGATGGTGTGCGGCCCGATGGTCGACACGGTGCTGTCGGCGCCGGCATCCGCCTGCGGCGCATCCTCACCGGGGCGGCGGCGCGAGCGCGAGGTGGGCAGGCCAACCTGGCGCCTCTTGGCCAGCGCGCCAGCAACCCAGACGCCGCCGATCACGCCAAAGATGTTCATGGCGCCGAACAGCGGCGCTGCGTTGGATGACAGCAGCATGCTCTGCAGCGGCGCCGAGTAGGACCGCGGCTTCAATGCGAAGCTGAAGGCGCCGAAGATCAGCCAACCCGCCCAGGCCACGCCGATGCCCGCCATCATCCACGCGACGTAAGGGCGGTGGCGGCGGCGCTGCGGGCGCAGCGTCAGATAGCCCCAAATGGCCGCGGCGACGAAAAGCAGCGCCGCGATGGCGACGGCCTCGCCCAGCATGACGGGCAGGCTGCTGCGCCCGCCCAGCGAGGTATAGACCTGGCGCGGCAGCCCGGTGTTGGCGTACTTCATGGCCGCGCCAGCGCCAAAGCAGTACAGCAGGACGCCGGAGAAGAAGGCGACGGAACGGCGGGCAGCTTTCATGGGGGCGCATTTTCGGCCCCAGCCGGTGCGTCGACCGTCACAGGATCCCCGGCGGCGCGACGGAGTCCACGCTCGGGAACAAAACAAAGCCCGCCGTCCGGAGGCCGGGTGGCGGGCTGGTGAGGGGGTTGCGACTCGGTCATCCGGCCTGCAAGCCGGATGGATGTCGCGGCGCGCGGCTCAGCGCTTGCGGTCGAATCGCATCGCGCGGGCCAGGCCGCGGCGCTCGCCGCTGTAGAAACCGGTGTCGAAGGCTTCGTGCTTGCGGCCCTTGTCCGCGCTCCAGTCCAGGCCCATCTCGGGCACGGGGAGGCGGCGGTGCTGCGGTTCGGTACGGGGATGGATCTTCATCATGGCTGTCTGCCTGTCTCGCGACCGGAAGGCGGCGCGATTGGGGGCACAACGCAGCCCGTTTCGGGCTGGTTGACAAGCCAGATCACATTTCTTTGCCTGCGTCTTACCGACAATGCCGGCTTTCGAACCGCCCGGGACCCCCTGCGATGACCGTCCAACTGAAGAAAACCCTGCCGGCCAAGGCCGTTCCCATCACTGTCGTGGACCGCGCGGCCTTCCAGGCGCTGGCCCCCGGCCTGCCCGAGGCCACGCGGCACTGGCTGGCCACCGTCGGCTTTGTCGGCGCTGCAGACTCTTACGCCTTGTTGCCGGATGCCGATGGCCGCCTGGCCGGTGTCTGGGCCGGCGTGGCCCACGCCGCCCACCCCTTCGCGCTGAGCCACCTGCCGCTGGCGTTGCCGGACGGCGTCTACAAGCTGGACGAGGCCGGCCTGGCGCTGCTGCCCGAAGCGGCATCGCTGTCCTGGGAGCTGGGCGGCTACCGCTTCGACCTCTACAAGCCCGCCAAGCGCGCGCCGGCAACGCTGGTGCTCAAAGGCGGCGCCGATGCCGAGCGGGGTGTCGCCTTGGCGACAGCCATGGCCGCGACGCGCGACCTCGTCAACACGCCAGCCGAACACATGGGCCCGGCCGAGCTGGCCGCCGCCGCCAAGGCGCTGGCCAAGCAGTACGGCGCGAGCTACAGCGAAATCGTCGGCGACGCACTGCTGAAGAAGAACTTCCCGAGCATCCACGCCGTCGGCCGCGCGAGCACGCGTTCACCCCGCCTGATCGAGGTGAATTGGGGCAACCCGAAGCACCCGAGGCTGAGCCTGGTCGGCAAGGGCGTCTGCTTCGACAGCGGCGGCCTGAACATCAAGCCGGGCGAAGGCATGCGCCAGATGAAGAAGGACATGGGCGGCGCGGCCAATGCGCTGGGCCTGGCCGGCTTGATCATGGCTTTCAAGCTGCCCGTGCGGCTGCAACTGCTGATCCCGGCCGTCGAGAACTCGATCGCGGGCAACGCCTACCGGCCGGGCGACGTCATCAAGACGCGCAAGGGGCTGCACATCGAGATCGGCAACACCGACGCCGAAGGCCGCGTCATTTTGTGCGACGCGCTGGCCTATGCGGCCGAGAGCCAGCCCGACCTGGTCATCGACCTGGCGACGCTGACCGGCGCCGCGCGCGTGGCCCTGGGCGCGCAGCTGCCGGCGCTGTTCGCCAAGCACATGGACACGGCGCGCGACCTGGTCGACCTGAGCCTGAAGCTGGACGACCCGCTGTGGCACATGCCGCTGTGGGCGCCGTATCACGCCGGCATCGAAAGCACGATCGGCGACATCGTCAACACCGGCAAGAGCCCGCTGGCCGGCGCGATCAACGCGGCGCTGTTCCTGGAAGACTTCCTGCCACCGCAGCAGGACTGGCTGCACGTCGACCTGTTCGCCTGGAACGATTCGCCCCGCCCCGGCCGGCCGGTGGGCGGCGAGGCGCAGACGATCCGCACGCTGCTCGCCTACCTCGAGCAGCGCTATTCGGCCTGATCAGTCGGAAGCCTGATCCTTGGCCGGCGGCGCATCGGCGGCCGGCTCGGCCTTGCCGGCCCGGGTGGCGGCCTGCAGGGCCTGAGCCATCTGAGACGGCGCGGCTTGCTCGGGAGGCTGAGGGGCCGGCTTGCGGGCCGGCTGCGGCGCACGGCCGCCATCACGGCCTCCCTCACGGCGCTCGCTGCGAGGCGCGTCGCGCCGGCCGGCCGTGCGGTGATCGGGGCGACGCTCGCCGCGGCCCTCCGGCCGGCCGCCACCCGGGCGACGGTCATCACGGCGCGCCTCACGGGGCGGTTCTGGCGGTGCCTCGGCGCGCTCCCTGCGCGCGATCTCGAGCAGGCCCGGCAGTTCCTCGGGCACGACGCCCTTGAGCACGCAGAAGTTGGCCTCGGTCAGCGTCGTGCGCTCGAAGTCCCACAGCAGCTGGGCGCGGTTGCGGCGCTGCTGCACCTCGAGCTGCTGGCGCTCCTGCTGCACGCCCTTGCGGCGGGCCAGCTCTTCCTTGGCGACGTTGAGGTGCTCCTCGCTGATCTCGCCGGCCGGATTGCCGTCGAGGTCGAAACGGGTCTTCGCCTGCGTCAGCGCGATCAGATAGCCCGTGCCACCGGTGTGGCGGCGCAGGAAGGCGCTGAGCTGGGCCTTGCTGAACCTGCCGGGCGCACGCTCCTGGATGTCGGACTGGATGCGCAGCTTGACGGGCTTGGGCCGGCCGGAGAAAAGGGCCGGGAACAAGGCTTTCAGCTCGGCCGTGACGTCGCGCGTGGCGCCGCCTTCGCTCGCTTCAGCAGGCGCTGCGACAGGCGCCGCAGCGGCGGTGACGGCTTCGGGTGCATCGGCCACCGTGGTTGCTGCCGCGTCGGACGTGGCCTCGGGCGGCGCGACGGCCGCCGGTTCTTGCGCGGCAGACTCGGCTGCGGCGGGCGGGGTGACGGCGTCGGGAAAATCGGAATTCATCGCAAAGCAGGCCTAGAGCAAGGGCCGGGATTGTCGTTCACATGGGCGATCAACCCCAGACCATTCAAGGGATGGGGCCCGCCGGCCGCTGCGGGCGATCATCGGCGGCTCGTTCCACCTCCCCGCGGAGCACCCCAATGCATCTCGAAGGTTCCTGCCACTGCGGCAGCGTCAGGTTCTCCGTCGAGGCCGATTCGCCCGTGCCTTTCATGCGCTGCTACTGCTCCATCTGCCGCAAGACGGCCGGTGGCGGCGGCTATGCCATCAACCTCGGCGCGCTGACGCACACGATGAAGGTCAAGGGCAAGCGCCATCTGCGCATCTACCGTGCGCCGCTGCCCAACAAGGAAGGCTCAGGCACGCACACCAGCAGCGGGCGGCGCTACTTCTGCAAGCGCTGCGGCAGCGCGCTGTGGCTGTGGGACCCGACCTGGCCTGAGCTCGTGCACCCGCACGCCAGCGCCATCGACACGCCGCTGCCGATGCCGCCGGACAACGTGCATTGCATGGTGGGCTCCAAGGCGCCCTGGGTGGCCGTGGAGGGCAGGCTGCGGGACCCGCGCTTCGACGAGTACCCGGACATGTCGCTGGCCGAGTGGCACGAGGCGCACGGCCTCAGGCCGAAGGCCTAGCCCAGGCCGCCGAAGACCTTTTTCAGGATGGCGCTGCCGGTGCCGACCGGGTCCCGGCGGATCTTCTTTTCTTCCTCGCCGATCATCCTGTAGAGCCCGTCCAGCGCCCGCGCGGTCACGTACTGCTGGATGTTGGCGTCGTCGCCCTTCACAAGGCCGAAGCCCGAGGCCTTCTTCGCCACGGCGTTGTACTTGTCGGCCAGCGACACCCTCTCGGTGGCCTTGGTGACGATGGGCAGGAACTGCTGGCCCAGCGGCTCGCGCGTCTTCACGGCGAAGAACTGAGTTACCGAGTCGTCGCCACCCTTCAGGATCTTCAGGCCGTCCTCGACGCTCATGCTCTTCACCGCGTTGACCAGCAGCGGCCTGGCGGCCGGCACGGCGGCTTCGGCGGCGCGGTTCATCGCCGTGACCAGCTCGTCCAGCCTGCCGCCCTGGCCGGTCGCCCTGAGCAGCTTGGCCGCGTCCTTCAGGTAACCCGGCAGCTCGATCCTGACGAGGGGGTTGCCGAGGAAGCCATCCTGGCGGCCCAGCAGGGCCACCGCGGAGTTGGCGCCGCGTTCCAGCGCCGTGCGGATGCCGGCGTTGGCGTCGCCCTCGGTCAGGCTCAGTGCCCAGGCCGGGCGCAGCAGCAGTGCGGGCGAGCAGGCAAGGACGAGGCGGCGTTGCATGGCAGGTTCCGGTCGTGGCGGGAAGCCCATCTTGCCATCGCCGCGTGATGGCTCCGGCCAGGCTCGGGCGCTCATCATGAATGGCGGCGCAAGCGGCTCATGCCCGGTTGCGCTGGATCAAGCGCCGGCCGCGCCGGGCTGCCTAGCATGGGCGTCGCAGAGACAAGACCATGCTGCCCGCCTACATCAGCCACCCCGATTGCGCCCGCCATGAGATGGGCGCCGGCCATCCGGAATGCCCCGAACGGCTGGCCGCCATCGGCGATTCGCTGCTCGCGCGCGGCCTGCTCGACTACATGCTGCCCTTTGACGCCCCGCTGGCCACCGTGGCCCAGCTGGAGCGGGCACACACGGCCCTGCACGTACGACGCCTGCTCGCCGGCTCGCCCGCAAGCGGCTATGCGCAGGTGGACCCGGACACCTGGATGAATCCGCACACCGTGAACGCCGCGCTGCGGGCCGCCGGCGCCGCCGTACTGGCGACCGACCTGGTGCTCGGCGGCGACGCGTCGGCCGCCTTCTGCGCCGTGCGTCCGCCCGGCCACCATGCCGAGCGCGCCGCGGCCATGGGCTTTTGCTTCTTCAACAATGTCGCCGTCGGCATCCGCCACGCGCTGGACGTGCACGGCCTGGCGCGCGTGGCGCTGGTCGACTTCGACGTGCACCACGGCAACGGCAGCGAGGACATCCTGGCCGGCGACGAGCGCGTGCTGATGTGCAGCACCTTCGAGACCGGCCTCTATCCCTTCAATGGCGAGGACACCCGCTCGCTGAAGGACGCCGCCAACATGGTCAACGTCGGCCTGGCGCCGCGCAGCGGCAGCGAGTCCTTCCGCGCCGCGGTCACCGGGCACTGGCCGCCCGCACTGGAGCGTTTCCGGCCCGAGCTGATCTACATCAGCGCCGGCTTCGACGCCCACCGCGAAGACGACATGGGCAACCTCGGCCTCGTGGACGCCGACTACGAGTGGGTCACGCGACAGTTGATGGACCTGGCCTCGCGGCATTGCCGCGGCCGCGTCATCTCCTGCCTGGAAGGCGGCTACGTGCTGGACCCGCTCGCGCGCAGCGTCGCGGCCCATGTGAAGGTGCTGATCGGTGCCGACTAGAGTGCATTGAATGGACAAGCATTTCCTGACGCCGCTGTTCCTGCCTCGGTCGGTCGTCGTCTTCGCCGGCTCGGACGACCCGGCGGGCCAGACGCGGCAGGCGCGTGCGCTGCGCGCGGCGCTGCAGGCCGCCCCCGGCGCCAACCCGCCGCAGTTCCTGCACGGCGATACGACGGGCACGCTGGGCGAGCTGGCGCGCTCGCGGGCCGACCTGGCCATCATCGCCTTGCCCCCCGAGCAGATCGCCGCGGCGCTGGAGGTGGCGGGGCGCATCGCCTGCCGCTCGGCGCTGATCGTCAGCGAGGGCGTCGAGCCCGAGCAGGCCACGCTGCTCAAGCGCATCGCGCGGCGTGAGGGCGTGCACCTGCTCGGCCCCAACTGCCTGGGCTTCCAACGACCGCACCTCAAGCTCAACGCGAGCGCCGCCGGCCCGCTGGCGGCCGAGGGGTCGCTGGCGCTGGTGTCGCAGTCCGGCGCGCTGACGTCGGCCATGCTGGACTGGGCGCAGCAGAACCACGTCGGCTTCAGCCAGGTCGTGTCGCTGGGCCCGAGCGCCGCGGTGGACCTGGCCCAGGTGCTGGACTTCCTGGCCAGCGACGCGCGCACGCAAAGCATCGTCGTCTACCTGGAGGGCATCTCCAGCGCCCGTCGCTTCATGAGCGCGCTGCGCTCGGCGGCGCATGCCAAGCCGGTCGTCGTGCTGAAGGCCGGCCGGCGCAGCGCCGGCAACGAGGCGGCGCTGACGCATTGCCGCGCCATCGTCGGCAGCGACGATGTCTTCGACGCCGCCTTGCGCCGCGCCGGCGCGGTGCGCGTGCGCAGCTTCGTGGAACTGTTCTCGGCCGCCAAATGCCTGGCCGCGCGCTACCGGCCCGTGGGCAAGCGCCTGGCCATCGTGACCAACGGCGGCGGACCTGGCGTGCTGGCGGCGGACTGGGTCAGCGAGATCGGCCTGCAACTCGCGCGCCTGTCACCTGACACGGCGCGCGCACTGACCCCGAAGCTGCCGCCGCGAGCCTCGCTGACCGAACTGGTCGACCTCTCGGCCGAGGCCACGCCCAAGCATTTCCGCACCGCCATCGAAGCCGCCGCCGCCGACCCGACGGTCGACGGCATGCTGGCCGTCTACGCGCCGCAGCTGGGTTCCGATGCGACCGAGGTGGCGCGCGCCGTCGTCGCGGCGCGGGCCGCCACCGCCAAGCCGCTGCTGGGCTGCTGGATGGGCGACGCCTCCGTGCAGGAAGCGCGCCGCGTGCTGAACGACGGCGGCATCGCCAATTTCCGCACGCCCGAAGCCGCGGTGGGCGCGTTCGGCAACATCGCGTCGTTCTACGCCAACCAGCAGTTGCTGCTGCAGACGCCGCCGCCGATGTCCAGCCTCGCCCAGCCCGACGTCGAGGCAGCGCGCCTGCTGATCGAGAGCGTGCTGGCCGAGCGCCGCCGCACGCTGACCGAGATGGAAAGCAAGGCGCTGCTGGCGGCCTTCCACATTCCCGTCACGCAGACGGTGCTGGCGCGCAGCGCCAACGAGGCCATGATGCTGGCAACCCAGCTGGGCTTTCCCGTCGCGCTGAAGATCGACTCGCCCGACATCGCCCACAAGAGCGACGTGCAGGGCGTGGCGCTGAACATCCAGAGCGGCGCGGCCGCGCGCGACACCTTCAACGAGATGGTGGCGCGCGTGAAGCGGCTGCTGCCGCAGGCACGCATCAACGGCGTGACCGTGCAGAAGATGGCTGCCGCACGCCGTGGCCGCGAGGTCTGCGTGGGCCTGGTGACGGACGAGGCCTTCGGGCCGACCATCGTCTTCAGCGCGGGCGGCACGATGATCGAGCTGATCGCCGACCGCGCGATGGAGCTGCCGCCGCTGAACCAGTTCCTCGCCCGCCGCCTCATCGAGCGCGCGCGCATCGCCGAGACGCTGGCCGAGGGCTGGCAGGGCGGCGAGCCGGCCGACCTGGAGGCGCTGGAGCGGGTGTTGCTGCGCGTCAGCGAGATGGTCTGCGAATTCCCGCAGCTGCGCGAGATGGACATCAACCCGCTCATCGTCGACGAGCACGGCGCCGTGGCGGTGGATGCGCGCATCGTGCTGCAGCCCGGCCAGCAGGCCGGCAGCCCGCGCGCCTTCGACTACCCGCACCTGGCCATCCTGCCCTACCCGGCCCGCTTCGAGCAGGTCTGGCCGCTGTCCGGCGGCGGCGAGGTGACCGTGCGCCCGGTGCGGCCGGACGACGCGCAGATGCTGCAGGACCTGGTGCGCGGCCTGAAGCCCGAGAGCCGCTACTTCCGCTTCGCCAGTGCGATCCAGGAACTGCCGCCCGGCCTGCTCGCCCGCCTGACGCTGATCGACTACGACCGCGAAATGGCGCTGGTGGCCGTCTACACCGAGCGCACCGCGCGCGACGACGGCGGCTTCGACGAGGCGGAGCGCATCGTCGGCGTGTCGCGCATCATCACCAACCCCGACCAGACCAGCTGCGAATTCAGCCTGCTCGTCGCCGATGACTTCGGCGGCAAGGGCCTGGGCTCCCGGCTGATGGAAGGCATCACGGACGCGGCGCGCGAGAAAGGGCTGTCGGACATCGAAGGCCTCGTGCTGACCCACAACGCCGACATGCTCAAGCTGATGCGCGGCCTCGGGTTCACGGTGAAACCCTTTCCCGAAGAGCCGGATTTCCGGCTCGTGTCGCGCTCACTGCAGGGTTGATTCAGCCCAGTCTGGAAAGTCGCTCGGTCAGCAGCGCGAAGAAGCCGTCCGAGTCGACATGGCGCAGCACCTGCGCGTTGGCCGGCAGGCCGGTCACGGCCCACCAGTCGACGACGCTCATGCCCCGCGTCAGCTCGCTCGCCGTCTCGATACGCACGTTGCAATCGCGGCCGCTGAACAGCGCCGGGCGCAGCAGCCAGGCGATGACGCAGGGGTCATGCAGCGGGCCGCCGTCCTGGCCGTATTTCTCCTCGTCGTAGCGCTCGAAGAATTCCATCCACGCAGCGACGACCGGGCCGACGCGGTTGCCGATGGCGCGGATGGCCTCGATGCGCGCGGCCGTCGTCAGCGCTTCGTGGGTGACGTCCAGCGGTGCCATCGTGATCGGCACGCCGCTCGTGAACACCTCGTGCGCGGCGCGCGGGTCGACGTAGAAGTTGAACTCCGCCGCCGGCGTCACGTTGCCGCCCTCGAAGAAACCGCCGCCCATCAGCACGATGCGGCGGATGCGCGGTGCGATGTCGGGCGCCTGGCGCAGCGCCAGCGCGATATTGGTCAACGGGCCCAGCGGGCACAGCGTCACGGTGCCAGCCTCGCGCTCGCGCAGCGTCTGGATGATGAAGTCAACCGCGTGGCGCGGGTCCACCGCCAGCGTGGGCTCGGGCAGCTGCACGCCGTTCAGGCCGGTGTCGCCGTGCACGTGCTCGGCGGTCACCAGCGGCACGTCCAGCGGCCGGTCGGCGCCGGCGCAGATGGGCACGTCGCGCCGGCCGGCCAGTTCCATGACCTTGCACGCGTTCAGCGTCGTCAGTGCGAGTGGCACGTTGCCGGCCACGGTCGTCACGCCCAGCAGTTCCAGCTCCGGGCTGGCCGCCGCGAGCAGCAGTGCGATGGCGTCGTCCTGGCCGGGGTCGGTGTCGATGATGATGGAGAGGGCGCTCATGCGGGCTGGCTTCCGAGGTCGAGGTCGATGGCGCCGAACAGGCTGGCGCCATCGGCGGATTTGAGGTCGAGGTGCAGGCTGTCGCCGGCGGCGAGTGCCAGGTCCAGCGCGTCGAGGGCGGCGCCGGCCAGCTGACCGGTGCGCAAGGCCCGCAAGCGTGCGAGCCGGGCAAGTGCCTCGCCCGGCGCGGCCGCCACATCGCGCGGCTCCTGTCTGGCGCCGTTGTGCAGGGCCACCAGCCGGGCCTGCAGGCGGCCGGCCGCCCAGGCACCACCGAGCTCATCGGGCGTGACGGCCAGCGGCGCGCAATGGGTCGCGATCAGCTCGCCGTCGATGCGCCAGTCCACGGCCAGGCTCAGCAGGCGCAGCGCGTCCAGCGCCGCGGCGGCGTCGCTGGCGGCCTGCAGGTCGCCGGCGATGGCGACCAGCGCAACCTCGCCCGCCGCGGCGGCCTTCAGCGGCATGTGCGGGCCGAGCAGGTGGCCGGCCTCGCGACGCACGCCGCCCTCCGCATCGACAACGGCCCAGCCAAAGGCGCGCGGCAGCGGCGCCAGGCATTTCTCGGGCTCGAAGGGAAAAGCGTGGCGCAGCTTGCCATGGTTGAGCTGCACGGCAAGGTCTTCGAGCTGGGGCGCGATGAAGCCCCAGTCGTCGAGCAGCTGCTGCATGCGCGTGGCAATGCCGCTGGCGTAATGCGCCTGGGTCTGGTCGCGCGACACGATGACGAGGTGGCCGTCGCGCGAGCCATCGGCGTAGCTGGCGAGTTTCATGGGTACAAGTCCGGGGTGATGGCAGGATTGTGCGATGCGCACCGCCCTGCCCTCGCCAGCCAGCCTGCCCCGCGCCGCCATGGTCGCGCTGGCGGCCAGCCTGCTCGCCCATGCGGCGCTGCTGAGCGGCGAGCGGGTGCGCGAGGAGCCGACACGACAGATGCGGGCCGTCACGCTTGCGCTCCTGCCGCCGCCCAGCGTGCCGATGGCCCTCCCCGAGCCGGCGCCGCCCGCATTGCCGGCGCCTCAGGCCCCATCGCCGCGGCCGAGCACCCGGACACCACGACCTGCCGTGGAAGCGCCCGCAGCGGCGCCGGAGGCGCCGCTGCTGCGCCTGGCCGGCCCGGCGGCCTGGCGCTACCGCCTGCGCCAGGGCGGGCAGGACGGCGACGCGCTGCTGGAGTGGCAGCCGCAGGCCGATGGCCGCTACAGCCTGCGCCTGACGCGCCGCATCGGCGAGCGCGCGCTGCCCGCGCTGGAAAGCCTCGGCCGCACCGGCAGCGCCGGCCTCGCGCCCGAGCGCTTCGCCCTGCAGCGCGGCGGCCAGGATCGGCAGGCCGTCAATTTCGACGCCGAGGGGCGGCGCGTGAGCTTCTCGGCCAGCCCCGCGCAGCTGGAACTGCCGGAGGGCACGCAGGACCGCCTCAGCTGGTGGCTGCAGCTCGCGGCGCTGGTGCAGGCCTCGCCCACGCCGGGCGGGCGCTGGCGCGTCTGGGTGGCCGGGCTGCGCGGCGAGCTGCGCGAATGGGTGTTCGAGGCCGTCGACAGCGAGCCCGATGACGTCGGCACCCTGCACCTGCGCCGCCAGCCGCTGGGGCCGCACGACCCTGGCGTGGAGCTCTGGCTGGATCCGGCGCGTGCCTACTGGCCCGTGCGGCTGCGCCAGGGCGACCCCGAAGCACGGGGTTACGAAATCCGACTGGCCGACGTGAACTCCTGACGCTTCCTACACGTTGATGGGATGCGGGATGACCCGAACTGCAGGGCGTTCTGCCAGTATCTAAACCGACCGGGGCTTGAAAACCACGGTCGCCATCCGCAGTTGAAGCCACAGGAGAACTCCATGCACATGCTTTACAACTCCGACAGCTTCATCGTCGTCCAGTTCGACGTGCCCACCGCCGAGCCCCAGGCCGTCGAGGCAGGTCCGCAGCTGAACCGCGGCGGCTTCGAGATCGTCGACAAGTTCGCCCGCAAGGAGATCTTCATCGAGGGCGCACTGGCCGAATCCTTCCAGCAAGGGGTGCAGGCGCTCATCGAGGATGGCCAGCCTTCCGAGGACGAGCTGGACGCCTTCATCGAGCAATATGCCGTCATGGGCCAGCAGCCGGTCGTGATGCACTGAACAATTTGTGGGATTGGTGACGCATTGATTCGTCGCCAAGCCTGATACAAGATGGGTTCGCGCCGGCCGCTGAAGGCCACGCAAGGAGCCCATCGATGGTGAAGCGAGCCGCCGCCGCAGAGACAGCCTCCCGGGCATCCGCCCGTGTGCTGCCTTCGCCCGGCCTGGACAGCGCCCCGGTGCTGGACCGCATGTGTTCGCAGTTCGTGCTGACGCTGACCGTGCGGCACGCCGGCCGCTTCAATCTGCGGCGCGACTTCAACGGCCTGCTCTCCTTCACCGGTCGCCATCTCGTCTGGCCGACCCGTGTGCTGCAAAGGCTGCGCGGCTACCTCGGCCAGCGCTGCGCCGGCAACGAACTGTGGCGCGGCCACGAGGGCCTGAGTGACGAGGCCTTCCTCGACCGCTTCGGCCAGTGGAGCGGGCCCTTTTCCGAAGGCACGCTGTTCTTCTACCTCGACGAATACGTCAAGGACGCCCCCAAGGACATGATGGCCTTGCTGGCCACGACCTGCGAGCACCTCGACCGCCAGCTCAAGCGCGAGTCGACCCTGGTCGAGAAGAACATCGCCGCTTTGGGCACGCTGCTGCAGCTCAACCCCGCCGAGCGGGCCATCCTGCTCTACGGCACGCTAGCGCGCTACCAGCGCGAGCTGCGCGGCGCGCTGGTCGAGTTCAAGGTCAACACGGCGCAGGAGGCGTTCGCGGCGATTGCGGCGGTGGCCGGCGTGGACGAGCGCGAGGTGGCCGAGGCGCTGCGCGCCGGCTCGCGGCTGGAGCGCATCGGCATGGTCGAGAACCTGATCTCCGAGCACAACATCACCGACCTGGCCGACCTGATGAAGGTCAGCGACCAGCTGCCGCCGGTGCTGATGCGCGAGTACCAGGGCCCGCACGACCTGATGGCCGTGTTCACGCGGCCGGCCACGCACAGCACGCTGGGCACCAGCGACTTCCAGTTCGTCGCCGAGGACCTGAGCCTGCTGCAGGGTCTGCTGCGCCAGGCTGTCGCCACGCACTCGGCCGGCGTCAACGTGCTGCTCTACGGCCCGCCGGGCACCGGCAAGACGGAGCTGGCCAAGGTCGCCGCCACGGCCGCGGGGCTGGACTTGTACGAGGTCGAGTACGCCGACCGCGATGGCAATTCGCTGTCCGGCCGCGACCGCTACCGCTCGCTGCAGATCAGCCAGGTGTTCCTGAAGGCCAGCGCCAATGTGGCGCTGCTGTTCGACGAGGTCGAGGACGTGTTCCCGCCGCTGTCCAGCGACACGGCCTCGCTGCTGAGCCGGCTGGACGCCAGCGTGGACGGCGGCGTCGGCAATTCGGTCAGCGGCAAGGCCTGGGTCAACCAGATTTTGGAGACCAACCCGGTGCCCGTCATCTGGGTGACCAACCGCATCGAGCAGATCGACCCCGCCTTCCGGCGTCGCTTCCAGTACCACCTGGAGCTGAAGTCGCCGCCGCCCGGCGCCCGCCGTGGCCTGGTCGCGAAGTCACTGGGCGAGGTCAGCGTCAGCGAGGCCTTCGTCGGCAAGCTGGCCGAGCGCCCGGGCCTGACGCCCGCGCAGATCCGCACCGCCGTGCGCTTCGCCCAGCTCGCCGGTGCGGCTGATGAGGCGGAGAAGCTCATCGAGCGGCAGCTGGCGAATGCCGACAAGGCTCTGGGCCGCGATGACGTCAGCCTGGCCCGTCCCTGCGTGACGAGCTATGCGCTGGAGCTGCTGAACTGCGAAAGCCGCTTCGAGATCCCGCGCATCGTCGAGGCGCTGCGCCGCAAGGGCTCGGGCCAGCTGTGTTTCTACGGCCCACCCGGCAGCGGCAAGACCGCGCTGGCGGAGCACATCGCCCAGGCATTGGGCCGGCCGCTGATGGTCAAGCGCGCCAGCGACATCGCCAGCAAGTTCGTCGGCGAGACCGAGCAGAACATGGCGCGCATGTTCGAGCTGGCACAGACCGAGGGCGCCGTGCTGCTGCTGGACGAGGCCGACAGCTTCCTGCGCAGCCGCAGGCGGGCCGAGCGCAACTATGAGGTCAGCGAAGTCAACGAGATGCTGGCCGGCATGGAGCGCTTCAGCGGCCTCTTCATCTGCACGACCAATCTCTTCGACGACCTGGACGAGGCGGCGCTGCGGCGCTTTGCATTCAAGATCAGGTTCAAGGCGCTGAAGCCGGAGCAGCGGGTGGCGATGTTCGAGCGCGAGGCCGGCGAAGTGCCGACCGACGAGCAGCGCACAAGGCTGGTGTCCATGGACTGCCTGACGCATGGCGACTTCGCGGCCGTGCGTCAGCAGGTCGAGATCCTCGGCGAGGCGTTCACGCCGGATGAGTTTTTGGCTCAGCTGGAAGCGGAGCATCGGGCGAAGCCGGAGGTGCGGGAGCGCAGGGGGATCGGGTTCAGAGCTGCATAGCATCTGCCGGATCATTCGAGATCGCTGAGTACTGTCGGACTGCCGACCTTGATCACGCGGCCCTGAAAACGCACGTGCCAATCAGGATCAAAATCCTTGTGAGCAAAGATCTGCAGCCCGTCGCCGTCTAAGCACACGGTCAAGGGCAGTAGGTCCGGGCTCGGCTTGGCGAGAAGCTCAATCTCATGGCCGGGCGACAAGACGACCTCCTCCGGAATCAGCTCCAGATAGATGTGGAAGTCTGCCTCCGTGTCATTCCTATAGATGCCCAGGACTGGATACTGAGATGGATCCATTCCTACCTCTATAGCGGAAGAAAGTAGTAGGCCGTCGAACACAACGCCCCATCCGGCATCAACGCGTAGCTCGGAATATCTCCAGCCTTCTGCCACCCCAGCCGCTCATAGACCCGCGACGCATCGCTGCCCGTGACGGTGTCCAGCACCAGCGTCGTCTTGCCTAGCTCGCGCGCCTTCGCTTCCAGTACCCTCAGTAGCCGTTCCGCTACGCCCTGCCGCCTCGCGCGGCGGTGCACCAGCATCTTGGACACGTCGGCCCGATGCGGCTGGTTGTCGGGCATGTCGATGACGAGGGACAGCGTGCCGCAGATGCGGCCGGCCTCGTCTTCGGCGACGAAGAGATGGCGCTCACCCGCCGCGACGCCGGCCGCCACCTTGTGCCAGAACGCTTCGGGGCGGCCTTCGGCCAGCGGCAGCATGAAGCCCACCGACGCGCCGCCTTCGACGCAGTCGCGCAGCACCTCGGCCAGCTCGTCCACGCGGGCCAGCGCCTCGGCGCCTTCGAGTTCGCGGATCGCGCTCATGGCCGGGCTCCGGTCAAAGCCACCAGATAGCGCGCCGGCTTTGCGCCGGGGTTGTGGAAACGGATAGGCGCGTCCAGCCGCATCGCCAGGCAGTCGCCGGGGTTGAGCTGCCAAAGCTCGCTGCCGTGGCCGATCTCCATGACACCATCGATCATCCAGACGAGCTGGTGGATGTCGGCGTCCCGCTCGGACGTCTCGAAGGACACGCGCTGTCCCGCGGGGAAGATGACGTCCACGAGTTGCAGCGGCGACACCCCGGCCGGCGATACGTTGCGGCGGCGGTAGCCGGAGGCGGGGTCATCCCAGACCGGCTGGTCCGCAACGCGGGCCAGCGGTGACGGCGCGGCGGGTGCTGGCCCGGCCTCGAACATCGACGCGACGCTGACGCCCAAGGCGCTGGAGAGCTTGTCCAGCACCACCGCCGTCGCGCTGCTCTGGCCGCGCTCGATCAGCGAGATGTTGGAGCGGCTGACACCGCTCTTGTGGGCCAGCGCGTCCAGCGAAAGGCCCGAGGCAGCGCGCAGCTCACGCAGGCGCCGGCCGATCAGTTCGGTGATGTTGCTTTCCATGTGTTCCAGTTTAATGGAATATTTCCTCCATCAAAATGGAATGGCCCGCTCGGCGGCGCGACGCCAGGCGGGGTCCGGCCAGCGCCGGCCCAGGCGCCAGGCGGCGTGGGTGAGCTTGATGAGGTGGGCGTCGTCCTGCTCGCAGGCGGCCGAGATCAGCGCCGGCCAGGGGCGGCTGGGCGGCCGGTCCAGCATCAGCGCGGGCTCGGCGCCGCTGGCGAGCAGGCCGGCTACTACGGCGACGCTGAAGCCACGCGCCGGTTCCGGCGTCGGCCACCAGGGCTCCAGCACGGTCATCGCGTGGCTGGCCGTCAGCAGGTGCAGCACGGTGAAGTTGCCAGTCGCGGCATAGGTGCGGGCGGCGAGCAGGGCGAGGTCGCGCAGCGTGTCCGACCCGTGGCGCAGGCGGCCGGCGACGGCAGTGAAACCTGGGCTGCCGCCCCAGGCCTGCATGCGGCCGCTGATGAGGCTGCCGGCCGGGTAGGTCGGGCGCGGCAGCCCCACCAAGGCCTGTAGCCAGGCGGTCAGCTCCAGGGCAGGGCCGCCGGCCGTTGTCGGCAGCGGCAGCCAGTGCGCGGCCCAATGGGCGAGGCCGGCCGCGAGTTCGCCGTCGTGTCCGGCCAGCACCGCGTGGCCCGTGCGGATCAGGCCGTGGAAGGCGATGGCACCGGCGCCGTCCAGCAACTGGGGCAGGGCTTCGCGCAGCGTGGCGGCGGCGCCGACGTCGGCGATGCGGGCCGCAAAATGCACGCGCCAGGCGGCGTCGCTGTCGGCACGGCCGAGGTCGCGTTCGGTGGCGACGCGCGCCGGGCGGGCGTAGACGCGGGGTTCGAGCAAGGCCTCCTGTGCCTCGCTCCAGGCCTGCAGCCGCTCGGCCGAGGCGCCCAGCTCCAGCAGCGCCTGCTGGCCCATCGGCAGGTGGTTGCTCAGGCTGCCGCGGTAGGTGGCCGACAGCGCCTGGCCGGCATCGAGCAGGTGGTGCAGTTGCGCAATGCTGGCCGGCGTGGGGCGTGGCAGCGGAACGGCGGTCTTCATCAGCATGTGGTGCCTCGTCTGTGGGAACATGGCGCCATGGTCGAAGTTCAAGTGAACTTGAAGTCAAGCCCCACATCTGCGAAGACGACGGCGGCCGCGCCGCTGACGATCGGCCAGCTGGCCGAGCGCGCGGGCGTTGCGACCAGCGCTTTGCGGTTTTACGAGGCCGAAGGGCTGCTGGCCGGCACCCGCAGCTCCGGCGGCCATCGCCAGTACCCGCGCCACGCGCTGCGCCGCGTCGCCTTCATCCGCGCCGCTCAGGCCGTGGGGCTGACGCTGCCGCAGATCAAGGCTGCACTCGCCACACTGCCCGACGGCCGCACGCCCACCAAGGCGGACTGGACACGCCTGTCCGCCAGTTGGGCGCCGCTGCTGGACGAGCGCATCGCCGCGCTGCAGAAGCTGCGCAGCAAGCTGACGGGCTGCATCGGCTGCGGTTGCCTGTCGCTGAAGGCTTGCGGGCTCTACAACCCGCAGGACAAGGTGGCCGATGAAGGCGCTGGCGCCCGGCTTCTGAACATCGAAACAACGACTTGACCCCTTGGCGACGGCGGATGACCAGATCCCGGCGAAAATCCCCGGGTTAACCCGTCACCGTCATCGCCCCATGAGTGCCTTCCACGAAGAGACCGTCCTCACCGTCCACCACTGGACCGACCGCCTGTTCAGCTTCACGACGACGCGCGACCAGGCCCTGCGTTTTTCCAACGGCCACTTCACGATGATCGGCCTGAAGGGCGAGAACGGTAAGCCGCTGCTGCGCGCCTACAGCATCGTCAGCGCCAACTACGAGGAGAACCTCGAGTTCCTCAGCATCAAGGTGCCAGATGGCCCGCTGACGTCCAAGCTGCAGCACATCAAGCCGGGCGACAAGATCGTCGTCGGCCGCAAGCCCACCGGCACGCTGCTGGTGGACTACCTGCTGCCTGGCAAGACCCTCTACCTGCTGGGCAGCGGCACGGGTCTGGCACCCTTCATCAGCATCGTGCGCGACCCGGTGACGTACGAGCGCTTCGAGAAGGTCGTCATCGTGCACGGCGTGCGCCACGTGAACGAGCTGGCCTACCACGACCACCTCACGGTGGACCTGCACCAGCACGAGTTCCTGGGCGAGTTCGCCAGCGAGCAACTGCTGTACTACCCCACCGTCACGCGCGAGCCGTTCAAGAACATGGGCCGCATCACCGACCTGATCCAGACCGGCAAGCTGCAGGCCGACCTGGGCCTGCCGCCGCTGAACCCGGAAGAGGATCGCATCATGCTGTGCGGCAGCCCCGCGCTGCTGAAGGACATGCAGGAGATGCTGGAGATCCGCGGCTTCAAGGAAGGCAGCACGACGACGCCGGGCGACTACGTCATCGAGCGCGCGTTCGTCGAGAAATAACGCGCCCCTCGCCCAGTCTTGCCGCGCTGAACGCGGACAAGCCCAGTCGGTCCCCCGGGGGGACGGCGATGCAAGCGGCATAGAGCCGCTCGCACATCGCCAGAGCGGGCCGGCTTGGGAGCGGCCCGGCGCTCGGCCCGCAAGCCGGTTGCTTTCAACCCATGGCAGCAACGCCGCCCTGCTGCGACCTGTGCGCATAGCGGCGCGCGACCGAGGCGCAGACCATCAGCTGCAGCTGGTGGAACACCATCAGCGGCAGCACCAGCAGGCCCACGGCCTGGCCGGCGAAGAGGATCTGCGCCATCGGCACACCGCTGGCCAGCGTCTTCTTGGAGCCGCAGAAGACGATGGCGATCTCGTCCTCGCGCGAGAAGCCCAGCGCGCGGCTCAGCACCGTCAGCAGCACCATCACCGTGGCGAGCAGGATGGCGCAGATGGCGAGCAGCGCAAGCAGCGTGGCCGGTGGCAGGTGACGGTACAAGCCCTCCACCGTCGCCGCGCTGAAGGCGCCGTAGACGACCAAGAGGATGGTGCTCTGGTCGCTGACCCGCACCCAGGCCTTGTGCGCTGCGACCCAGGGGCCCGTCCAGCGCTGCAGCAGCTGGCCGGCGATGAAGGGCAGCAGCAGCGTGAAGACGATGCCTTCGAAGGTGTGCCACGACAGGTGCACGGCGCCCTGGCCCGCCGAGGCGCCGACCCACCCGGCCATCGCTGCCATCAGCAGCGGCGTCAGCGCCATGCCAAGGATGTTGGATGTGGACGCGCTGCACATCGCCGCCGCGACATTGCCGCGCGCCAGCGACGTGAAGGCGATGGATGACTGCACCGTGGACGGCAGCGCGCAGATGAAGAGCACGCCCAGATACAGCGTCGGCCCGACCCAGGGTTCCAGCCAGGGCCGCAGCGCCAGGCCCAGCAGCGGGAAGAGCAGGAAGGTGGCCGCGAAGATAAGGGCGTGCAGCCGCCAGTGCAGCAAGCCCTCCCAGACCGCGCGGCGCGACAGCTTGCTGCCGTGCAGGAAGAACAGCAGCGCCACGGCGGCCTGCGTCAACGCTCCCAGCACGGCCACGCCGCGGCCATGGACAGGCAGCACCGTCGCCAACGCCACGGTGGCGAGCAGCATCAGCACGAGGTTGTCGGGCAGCCAGGCGGGGCGTTTCATGGCCTGGCATTGAATCGAAAGGCCCGTCCGCTGAGAAATGGATTAATCGGATGATTTAATCCATCCACTCAATCAATCAGCCGCTTTCCGCCGCCATGCCCGCCCCTCATGTCACGCTGCGCCAGCTGCGCGTGCTGCTCGCCGTGGCCGAGCAGGGCGGTTTTGGCCGCGCGGGCGACAGCATCGGCCTGTCTCAGCCGGCCGTCAGCCAGTGCATCCGCAGCCTGGAGGCCGAGCTGGGCCTGAAGCTGCTGGACCGCACGACGCGCGAGGTCATGTTGACGGCGGTCGGCCAGGCCCTGGTCGCGCCACTGCGCCGCGTGCTGGATGAGCTGGACACCGTGCTGGAGGAGGCCCGCGGCTCGGGCGCGGCGGCCCGAGGCGTCGTCCACGTCGCCAGCGCACCGACGATCTCGGGCGGGCTGATGCCGCAGGTGCTGGCCGCCGCACGGCGCCGCTATCCCGACATCCAGGTGCGGCTCAGCGACCAGACCCAGCAGCTCGCCATCGAGGGCGTGCGTGGTGGCGCGGTGGACTTCGCCGTCATCGTCGGCACCGACCCCGACCCGACGCTGGAGCAGCAGCCGCTCTTCGACGAGCGCTTCGTGCTCGTCTGCCCTGCCGGCCACGCGCTGGCCGAGCGAAAGTTGCTGACGCTGGCCGACGCAGCCGACTGGCCGCTGGTGCTGCTGGACCACACCTCGGGCAGCCGGCCGCTGATCGACCGGGCCTTCGCGCGCGCCGGCCTGTCGCTGCGGCCGGTGCTGGACGTGGGCCACCCGGCCACGGCCTTTCGGATGGTGCAGGCGGGGCTGGGCGTATCGGTGCTGCCGGCGCTGTCGCTGCCGTTGCCGGACGCGCAGGCCCTGCGCGCGGTGCCGCTGGAGGCGACGCTGAACCGGCAGGTCGTGCTGGCCCGGCGCCCGCAGCGCTCGCTGGCGCCGGCGGCACAGCGGCTGTGGGACCTGATCGCCGAGCTGGCGGCCGCGCGGCCTACATCCCCTTGAACAGGTGCGTGTAGCTGCGGCTGACTTCGAGCTTCTCAGTCAGGCCGCGCACGCCGACGAGCTGGCGGCCGCGGAAGTCGCGCGTGATGCCGTCGATGGCGCGCGCGTTGACGAGGGTCGAGCGGTGGATCTGCCAGAACACCTGCGGGTCCAGCTCATCGACCAGCTCCTTGATGGGCTTGCGGATCAGCGCCTCGACCTTGGCCGTTTGCACGCGCGTGTACTTCTCGTCGCTGATGAAGAACAGCACGTCGTCGACCGGGATCATCTGGATGGCCTGGCCGACCGTCGCCTGGATCCACTGCAGGTAGTTGGGCTTGGCGCCGCCGCCGCTGACCTGGGCGGACAGCTTGTGCAGCAGCTGCTGCAGCGGCGCGGACGAGGTCTCGACGGACTCGCTGCCCTCGCGCTGGGCCAGGCGCTTCTTGATGCGGGCGACGGTCAGCTGCAGGCGATCGCGCTCGGCGGGCTTGAGCACGTAGTCGGCCACGCCCTGCTCGAAGGCCTCGACGGCGTATTGGTCGTAGGCGGTGATGAAGACGATCTCGGGCACCAGCCAATCGTCGTCCTCGGGCAGCTGGGCGATCTGGCGGGCGGCGTCCACGCCCGTCAGGCCCGGCATGCGGATGTCGAGGAAGACCAAGTCGGGCTTGTGCTCCCTGGTCAGCTCGACGGCTTCGAGGCCGTTCTTGGCCTCGGCCACGATGTCCAGCTCGGGCCAGACCTCGGTGAGGCGGCTGCGCAGCTGTTCGCGCATCAGTCGTTCGTCGTCGGCCAGAACGGCGCGGATGGGTGCATTGCTCATGGCCGACGATGCTACTAGGTCAGACCGGCTCCGTTCGCGTGGCGGCCGCGGCGCGGCGGCGGTTGCGCGCCACGATGAAGACGAGCAGGCCGAGCAGGATCAGCGGCGAGCCGAGCACCGCGCCGACGCCGAGCAGGCTGGCGACGACCAGGGCCAGCACGCCGCCGACGATGAGCAGCGGCAGGGCCACGCCCAGCAGCAGCACCAGCGGCAGCACGACGACGCAGACGACACCGGCAACGAACAGGCCGATGCTGGCGCCGAGCCAGTCACCGATGTCGCTGCCGCCGAGGAAGAGCTCGTCGTCGTTCATGACGATGTGCATGTCCGAGCCGTGGTGGTGCAGCAGCGCGAAGCCGCCGAACATCGCCATCAAAACCATCAGCGCGGTGCCGATGAACAGGATCTTGAACAAGGTCTTCATGCGGTTGCTCCTTCGTCGTTGCGGCTGCGATAGGGCACGGTGATCGTGACGACCGTGCCACTGGGTTGGTTCTCGGTGACGGTGACGCTGGCGCGGTTGCCGTGCAGCAGCTGCAGGCGTTCGCGGATGTTGGCCAGGCCCACGCCGGTGCCGCTGGTGGCGGCGCGGCCGAAGCCCAGGCCCGTGTCGGCGACCGTGACGGCCAGCTTGCCGTGCACGATCTCGGCCTTGACCTTGAGCGTGCCGCCCTCGGCCTTGGGCTCCAGGCCATGCTTGATGGCGTTCTCGACCAGGCCCTGGATCATCATGGGCGGGAACTCGGCGGACAGCAGGCCCTCGGGCACGTCGATCTCGGTCTGCAGGCGCTCTTCCATGCGCACCTTCAGGATCTCGAGATAGGGCCGGATGACGGCCAGCTCGCGGCCCAGGTCGCGCACGGCACCGTTGGCATTGGCCTCGCGCATCGTCGGCATGGAGGCCCGCAGCAGCGCGATGAGGTTCTTCTGCATCTGGCTGGCGCGCGGCGGGTCGGTCTCGATCAGGTGGTCGATGCTGGCCAGCGTGTTGAACAGGAAGTGCGGCTCGACCTGGGCCTGCATCGCAGCCATGCGGGCCTCGACGACCTGGCGCTTGAGCGCCTCGCTCTCGGCGTTCTCTGCCGCCTGCGCGGCCTTGACCTCGGCCTGGATGCGGCCCTTGTACATGGCCTTGATGACGGCGGAGGCCAGCACCCACAGGATGGCCAGGTCGACCAGCGAGTCGCCGGCATGCACGACGGTGACGCGCCGGCTGGTCTGGGCCGCGGCCGTGTCTTCGGCAGCTTCCTGCAGGGCCTGCTGGGCTTCGATGGCTGCGTTCTGCGCGTCCTTGACGGACTCGGCCTGCTGCTTGAGCTGGCTGAGCTTGTCCTTGGCCTGGTCGATGGCGGCGCGGATGTCCTCGGGGCGGGCGCTCTTGGGGAAGTCGATCGCGATGGTCGGGGCTTCGCTGGACTCGGCCTGCTCCTCGCCGTCGGCGGCGCTGGCGGCCGAGGCGGCGCGCGGCACGGGCTGGATGCGCACGCCCTGCTCGTCGATCTTGACCTCGTAGTGGATGCCCTTGTCGCCGTCGCTGGAGCCGTTCTTCTCGGCCGACTTGCGAGCCTGGTCGGCCGCCTTCTTGGCCTCGGCCTCCAGCTTGGCCTGGCGGCGGGCGGCGGCGCCGTGGTCATGCTCCTCGACCTGTTCGCTGATGCGCCAGGTGAAAGGCGGCAGGTTCTTCAGCACATTGACGCCGATCAGCAGCGCCAGCGACAGCAGCACGAAGCGCTTCCAGCTGATGCCGACCAGCCAGCCGGCGTAGATGTGGAAGTAGCGCACCACGGTGGCCGAGAAACGCTGCCAGCGCTCGATCCAAAGCTTTTGCTGGGGGCTGGGGGTGAAGGAGGGAGTCATGGCCGTTGTCTGTCGTTGGAAGCCACTTTACGCAGCGGGCCTGGGCGGCGTGGGGCCCGAGCGACGCTCCGGCCAGGCCTGGGGACGAACTGCACGAGCGTGCGACAGGCCGCGCGGCCCGATGTGACGGGCCTGTGAAGGCTCCGGCAATAGTTCACGGACCGCCGGCCACACGGCCTTGCGACGCCCAGCAAAAAGCCCGCCGGGAGGCGGGCTTGGATGCCGGGCGGAGCCGCACTTATTGCTTGATGGCCTCGACCTGGATCAGCAGGTGCACGGCGTCGGGAATGCCCGGCACGCCGTAGTTGACGCCCCACTGGGTGCGCTGGATGGTGGTCTCGAAGTCGCCGCCGCAGACCTCGCGCTTCAGGCGTGGGTTCTCGTAGCAGTTGAAATTGGTGGCCGTCAGCGTGACCGGGTTGGTCTTGTCGCGCAGCGTCAGCAGGCCGGAGACGCTGGTGACCTTGTCGCCATTGAACGTGAACTTGTCGCCGACGAACTTGGCCGTCGGGAACTGCTCGACGCCGAAGAAGTCATTGCTCTTCAGGTGGCCGTCGAAGGGCGCGGTGCCGGTGGTCAGCGAGTTCATGTCCAGCGTGAACTCGACCTTGCCGGTCTTGGCGGCCTTGTCCAGGGTGACGCTGCCTTCCTTCTTGTCCCAGCGGCCGCGCAGCGTGCTGGTGCCGAAGTGCTTGGCCTCGAAGATGACCGCGGTATGGGTCGGGTCGATCGCATAGGTGGCGCTCTGGGCTTGAGCGGCGCCGACGACGGCGAGCAGGGCGGTGAGCAGCAGGGCTTTCTTCATCGGGAGGATCTCCGGGGGGTGGGGAAGGATTGAGATTACAGGCCAGCCTAGATGCCGGAAAAGGCCAGCTTGAACTTGACGGTCACATCGTTGGCGACGACCGAGGTGTCGGCCCATTCGCCGTCACCGATCTTGAAATCCAGGCGCTTGATGGGCAGGCTGCCCGCAGCGACGCCACCGGCGAGGGTGATGGGCACGACGACGTCGCGCACGGCACCCTTGATGGTCAGTTTGCCGGCCACGTCGTACTTGTTCGGGCCGGTGGCCTTGATGCCACTGGACACGAACGTTGCCTTGCCGTTGCGCTTGGTGTCGAACCAGGGTGTGCCGGCCAGCTCCTTGTCGAAGCTGGGGTCGCCGAGCGAGACGCTGCCCAGGTCGACCGTGAAGGCGATCTTGCCGGCGTCGGGCTTCTTGGGGTCGAAGTCGAGCTGGGCATCGAACTTCTTGAACTTGCCGTCCACCGGCACGCCCATCTGCTTGAAGGTGAAGCTGAGGTCGCTCTTGTCGGCCTGCAGCGTGGCGGCGTGGGCGGGCGCGAGAGCAGCGGCAAGCAGCAGAGCGGGGAGAAATTTGGTCATGGCGGGTTCCAGGTTCAGGCGCGGCGCAGCGACATGCGGGCGAGCAAGCCGTCGCGGTCGATGAATTGATGCTTGAGCGCACCGGCCACATGGGCCAGCACCAGCGCGGCCAGGCCATAGGCCAGCCAGCCGTGCACGCTTTCCAGCAGGTCGCCCAGTTCCTTGTCCTTGGGCACGAAGTCGGGCAGCGGCAGCACGCCGAACCAGACAATGGGGAAGCCCTTGGCCGAGCTCATGGCCCAGCCGGTCAGCGGCACGGCGAAGAAGGCCAGGTAGAGCAGGAAGTGCACGGCATGCGCGGCGCGGGCCTGCCAGGCGGGCATGGGCGCGTCGGCAGGCGGGCGGTGCGTCAGGCGCCACAACAGGCGCAGCGCGGACAAGGCCAGGATGCCGACGCCGGCCCACTTGTGCCAGTTGAAGAGCTTGACCCGCTGCAGCGAGAACGGCAGGTCGGCCATGTAGAAGCCGACGCAGAACGTGCAGATGATGGCCAGCGCGAGCAGCCAGTGCAGCACGATGGCGACGGGGGAATAGCGGGCGGCGGAGCTCGTCATGGGCATGCAGTGTGTTCCTCGGTAGCAGGGCTTCGGTTCATCGACCTTGACGCCATTGTTCAGCGATTTTGAACATGGCCGGCCCTCATGGGTCAATCCTGTTCAGCGCGGACCGGACCGGGCGCTGACGAGGAAGACGCCGGCCAGCACGAGCAGGGTGCCGATCGCGATCCACGCGTTCATCGGCTCGCCGAGGATGAAGTAGCCCATCAGGATGGTGCTCATCGGCCCGACCATGCCGACCTGGGCCGACAGCGGCGCGCCGATGCGGGCGATGGCCAGCATGACCATCAGCACCGGCGCGACCGTGCAGGCCGTGGAGTTCAGCAGCGACAGCCACAGCACCGGCTCGGGCACGGCCGCCGCCGACAGTGGCTTGAGCAGCAGGAACTGCGCGATGCACAGCGCGCAGGCCACGCTGCTGGCCAGTCCGGCCAGCCGCAGCGAGCCCAACCGCTGCACGACCTTGCCGCTCAAGGCCAGGTAGATCGCGTAGCTCACCGCGCTGGCGAACACCAGCGCCGCGCCGATGGCCGTGTTCGCGCCCTTGAAGCTCAACTCGTGCGCGAACACGGCCACGACACCCAGATAGCTGATGGCCAGGGCCAGCACCTGCCGCCCCCGCAAGCGGTGCTGGAAGAAGACCACCGACAGCAACAGCACCAGCGTCGGGTTGAGGTAGAGGATGAGCCGCTCCAGGCTCGCCGAGATGTAGGCCAGGCCGGCGAAATCCAGATAGCTCGCCAGGTAGTAGCCGGTGAAGCCCAGCACGGCGATGTCGCGCCAGTCCTGGCGCGTCAGCGCCGGTTTGCCGCGGCCCGACCACCAAGCCATGGCGAGGAAGAACGGCAGCGCCAGCAGCATGCGCCACATCAGCAGCGTGACCGCGTCGACGCCATGGCGGTAGGCCAGCTTGACGATGATGGCCTTGCCCGAGAAGCCGATGGCGCCCAGCATGGCAAGCACCAGTCCGGGCCACAGACGCTGTGCCTTCACCACCGCCTCAGAGCAGCCCGTAGGCGGCGCGCAGCTGCGCCGCCATGCCGTTGGCTTCGAGCGCCCGCATCGCTGCGACGACGCGCGCCAGCCGCTCGGGCGCCAGGCCTGGCGCGTGGGTCAGCAATTGCGAGTCGGCGCGGAAGACCACGGGCAGGATGCGCACGCGGCCCTGCAGCCCCTCGGCGTCGATGACGTGGCGAAGCGTCGCATCGGCCTGGTAGAAGAAGCGCCCGCGGCCGCCGATGAGCTTGCGCAGGTTCTGCGCCGGTTCTGCGGCGCCCGCGTCGACGATGAGGCCGGGCTGCTCCGCCAGGAAGCTCTGGTAGGCGGAGGCGCGCGTGGCCAGGATGACGCCGTCGGCGCCAAGGGCGCGGATGTCGTCGAACCCGCGCACGTCGATGGGGTCGTCGGCGCGCACGGCGACCTGGTGGCGCACGTTGTACAGCGCCGGCGCGTCGACGAAGCGAAAGCGCGCCGCGCGCTTGCGCGTCTTGAGCAGCGCGAAGAACAGGTCGATGCGCTCGGCCGCGAGGTCGCTTTCGATGCGCATCAGCGGCAGGGCTTCGTCCAGGCCGTTGAACTGCAGGCCGGTGTCCATGCGCTGCAGCGCGCGGATGTAGTCGACGCAGAAGCCCGGCGGCCCGTCGCCGCCGAGGTTGAACTTCAGGCTCATGCCGGCCTGGGCCACCGTGCGCAGCGTCTCGCCCGCCGTGGCCACGCCGCTGGCGAGGGCCAGCGTGCAGGCGAGCAGAGGACGGCGGCGGATCATGTCGGCGCGCAGTCTAGGGCCGTCACCCTGCGCGCGCCGCGAAGCTCAGCCGCGCGTGACGGCAAGCATCTCGTGCACGTCGTGGCACATGATGGCCAGGTAGGCCGCCAGCACGAGGTAGTAGCTCGCGTACTCCCACTTCACGGCCGCCGGCACCGTGTAATAGCTGAGCGCCTCGGGGCTGTCGGCGCGGTGCTTCCAGGCCTTGACGAGTTGGGGCCAGGCCAGCACGGCCATCATGATCAGCAGCACGCTGGGCCGCCAGAAGAACAGCGCCACCAGCAGCGGCGCGCCCAGCAGCCAGATGCGCGGCGACAGCACCGCGGTGATGCGGCCACCGTCGAACGGCGAGACCGGGATCAGGTTGAACAGGTTCAGGAAGAAGCCGCTGTACGCCACGGCCAGCAGCCAGTCGACATCCCAGCTGCGCGCCATCAGATAGACCACCGTCGCGCCGACCGTGCCGAGCAGCGGCCCGGCCAGGCCGACGAAGGCCTCGGTCTGCGCGTCGTGCGGCATGTCCTTCAACTCCACCCAGGCGCCGACGAAGGGAATGAAGGTCGGCATGCCGACATTGAGTCCCTTGTAGCGCGCGGCGATGAAGTGGCCCATCTCGTGCACGAACAGCAGCGCGATGAAGCCCGCCGCGTAGCGCCAGCCGTAGACCCAGGCGTAGACGACCAGCGAGATCAGCATCGTCCCGCCGGTGGTCAGCAGCTTGCCGAACTTGGCGCCCGACAGCAGCAGCGCGAGCAGCTTGAGCATCAGGCTGTGGGGCCGCTGGGCTTGTCGCGCTTGAAGAACTTGGTGATGGCGGCGCC
>JAEKLF010000266.1 GCA_019509985.1 Burkholderiales bacterium
CTGACCTGCAGCGCGCCGTCGGTGCTCGTGTAGTCGCCGCTGCGCTGCCAGCGCAGGCTGTTGGACAGGGCCGTGCCCCAGAACATGATGGAGGTGCGCAGGCCGAGCTGGACGTTGCTGGGCCCCTGGTCGAGTGCGTTGCGCAGCGCGCTGACGTCGAGCACGAGGCGCGGCAGGCCACCCAGGCGGACGCCGCCCTGCAGGTGCAGTTCGTCGCGTTGGCGCACGCCGCCGGCCACGTCTGCAAACTGGTCGTTGATGAAGCTGCCCTGGCGCTGGGTGTGCAGCAGGTCCAGCGCGAAGCCGCCCAGGCGCGTCTTCAGGCCCAGCTCGCCCAAAGCGCCGCCACCGCGCATGGTCATCAGCTGCGAGCTGAGGATCATCGAGTCGAGATAGGCCAGCAGGCCGAGCTGGCCGTAGTCCAGCGAGTCGGCAGCCACGCCGCCCACCAGGCGCGGCCGGCGCACGAGGCCGAGCTTGCCGGTCAGCTTCTTGGCTATGCCGATGTCGGCCTGGGCGACGCTGCGCACCGAGCCGTCATCGGCCACCTGCGAGGCGAGTGTGTAGAAGACCTCGCCGGGCTTCACGCTGGCCTGGTCGAGCAGGAAGCTCTGCTTCTCCACGCGCAACTGGCCCAGCGGGCCGTGGAAGACGAGGCGGAACTCGTTGGCGCCGAAGGACAGCGGCAGGTCGTCGAAGGCGTACTGGCCGTCGGCACGCGAGGACTGGTAGGCCAGCAGCTGGTCGTTGTAGTACAGCGTCACGTCCCAGCCGGGCGGTAGATCGCCGCGCAGGCTGTGGCGGTCGAAGCTGTTGGGTGCGTCCAGCGGCCGGTTGCTGACGGCCACGCCGTTGCCGCGGGCACTGCCCTGCATGACGTTGCGCACGCTGGGCAGCGCCAGGTTGCCCAGCGTCACCGAGCGCGCCCGCAGCGGGCCGAGCAGGCCGGCGTCGGGGTCATTGCGGGCGAGGGTCACGCGCAGGTCGGGCGTGGTCTTGTCCTGGGTCTTGAGCACGTAGGCCGAGCCCTCCATGCCGAGCAGGTCGCTGGTGAGATAGGCCGTGTAGGCGCTCTTGTACTGGCGCGAGTTGCGGCCGTAGCGCGCGTCGGCGCCGAAGGACTGGTCGATGGAAGGCACGCCGATCAGCCCGGGCGACGACGGCGTGTACGGGTAGTTGGGCCGCTCGGCGGGCTGCAGGCCGGCCAGCGCCGCGGCCAGGCGCTCGCGCTCCAGCCGCTCCTGCAGCGGCAGCTTCTCGCGCGGCACGACCTTGAGCTTGAGCGTGGCCAGGTCCACCTGCAGGTCCAGCGGCAGCCAGCGCGTCAGCAACTGCTTGGAGACGTAGATGTCGTCGCCGACGACGCTGGCCAGGCGCGGCTCGAAGCGCTGCTCACGGCCGCCCACGCTGACCAGCGACTCGGCCAGGTTGAGCGCGAAGGCGCGCTCGTGCGGTAGCTGGCCGTCGGCGCTGCCGCGGTCGGGCCTGACCTGCACGGCCAGCATCAAGAGGCGCGACAGCTCGCCCAGCGGCAGCAGGGTCTGGGTGCCGTCCTGGTAGGCGCTGAAGCTGTCGGAGACGATCTGGCCGTCCAGCATCACCTCCAGCACGAGCAGGTTGGTCTCGTCGATGCGGCGCGGGCCCGTGGGTTGTGGCGGCGCTGGCAGGGGCAGGGCGGCGGCGAGGACGTCGCGGGCGTGCAGGCGCAGCTGCCAGTGCGGCAGGTCCACGGCCAGCTCCAGGTTCAGCCAGCGCGCCAGCAACTGCGTGGACACGTAGATGTCGTCGCCGATGGCCTGGGCCAGACGCGGCTCGAAGGACAGGCGCCGCTCGCCGACGCGGACGCTGGACTCCGTCAGGTCCAGGCAGAAGGGCTCACCCGAGCCGGGCAGGGTGCCGGCGGCGCGGCCAGACGCGGTCTGCACGCGGATGTCCAGGCCGAGCAGGCGCGACACGGCGGCCAGCGGCAGCAGCACCTGGTAGTCGGTCTGGAAGACGTCCAGCGGCTCGGGCAGCGTGCGGCCGTCCAGCTGCACCTCGAGGCGGCGCAGCGGGGTCGGCGCATCGTCGGGCGCGGCCAGGGCCAGCAGCGGTGCGGCGAGCAGGGCCGCGGCGATGAGGCTGCGTGCAAGGGGCTGGGCCATGGCGCTCATCGCGCGCGGGGCGCCGGCCCGTCAGGGGAGGTTGAGGCTGGTCTCGGCCAGCAGCTTGCCGCCGGACTCGGGACGCTCGCGGAAGGCCAGCTTCAGCGTGCCTTGGGGCAGCGTGGCGTTGCCGGCCGGCAGCTGCAGCGGCAGTTGCACGCGCCGCTCGGCGTTGGGCACGTAGACAGCCACGCCGCCGGCGCGGGCGACCTCGAAAGTCACGCCGGCCGTTGTCGTGAAGGTGGCGAGCAGGTCGCCGTAGACCGAGCGGTTGCCCTCGCGCTTCATCTGGAAGGACAGCGTGCCGGGGCCGGCCGACGACGGCGGGCGCACGGCCAGCTCGCTCAGGTCGAGCCTGGCGTGCGTGTCGCCCTGGCGCACGATGAC
>JAEKLF010000211.1 GCA_019509985.1 Burkholderiales bacterium
AGACCGCCGAGGTGCACTCCAACGAGATCGCCCGTGACGTCAAGGAAACGCTGCGCAAGCTGAAGGCTGCCCAGTACACCGCCGCCCACCCGGGTGAAGTCTGCCCGGCCAAGTGGAACGAAGGCGCCAAGACCATCGCGCCGTCGCTGGATCTGGTCGGCAAGATCTAAGTAGCCGATGAGTTTGCGGGTTGGACCTTGTCGCGCAGCGGCAAGCTCCGACCCCAACTGATCCAGATGCTTCTTGCATCTAGCCCGCCAGGGCTCCATTCCTCCGCAGAGCCTCACAGGTTCTGCTGAAAGGGCCTCCGCTTGCGCCAGGGACCCTTTCAGCAGTGGCCCGCTCCGCCACGCCTCACTGAAAGGACCTCACCATGTTGGACGCCGCACTGAAGACCCAGCTCCAGGGCTACCTGGACCACGTCAAGCTCCCCTTCGAAATCGTCGCCTCGCTGGACAACTCGGCGAACAGCGACGAGATGCGCGAGCTGCTGGAAGAGATCGCCGGCATGACCGACAAGATCTCGCTGCGCACCGATGGCGTCGACACGCGCACGCCCTCATTCCTGCTGCGCCGCACGGGCACCGAGCAATCGCTTCGCTTCGCCGCCATCCCGCTGGGCCACGAGTTCACATCGCTGGTGCTCGCGCTGCTGTGGACCGGCGGCCACCCGCCCAAGGTCGAGCAGGCGCAGATCGACGCGGTCAAGGCGCTGGATGTGGACCTCGACTTCGAGATCTACATGAGCCTGACCTGCCACAACTGCCCGGACGTCGTCCAGGCGCTGTCGCTGATGTCCATCGTCAACCCGCGCATCCGCACCACGGTCATCGACGGCGGCCTGTTCCAGGCCGAGGTCGAGGCGCGCGACATCATGGCCGTGCCCAGCGTCTACCTGAACGGCGAGCACTTCGTCTCCGGCCGCGTCAGCCTGGAAGAGATCGTCGCCAAGCTCGACACCGGCGCCGCCGCGCGTGACGCCAAGAAGCTGGACGCCGAAGAGCCCTACGACATGCTCATCATCGGCGGCGGCCCCGCCGGTGCCGCGGCGGCTGTGTACGCGGCTCGCAAGGGCATCCGCACCGGCGTCGCGGCCGAGCGCTTCGGCGGCCAGGTCAACGACACGCTGGGCATCGAGAACTACATCTCCGTGTCCATGACCGACGGGCCGAAGTTTGCCGCTGCGCTGGAAGGCCATGTGAAGGACTACAAGGTCGACATCCACAACCTGCAGCGCGCCGACAAGTTGATCCCCGCGGCCCAGCCCGGCGGCTTGGTCGAGGTGGAACTAGCCAACGGCGCCAAGCTCAAGGGCAAGACCGTCATCCTGTCCACCGGCGCGCGCTGGCGCAACGTCGGCGTGCCCGGCGAAGCCGAGTACAAGAACAAGGGCGTGGCCTACTGCCCGCACTGCGACGGCCCGCTGTTCAAGGGCAAGCCGGTCGCGGTCATCGGCGGCGGCAACTCAGGCGTCGAGGCGGCCATCGACCTGGCCGGCATCGTCAAGCACGTGACGCTGATCGAGTTCGGCGCCGAACTGCGTGCCGACGCGGTGCTGGTCAACAAGCTCAAGAGCCTGCCCAACGTCACCATCATCGTCAACGCGCAGACGACCGAGTTCACCGGTGGCGCCAACGGCAAGCTCGACGGCTTGAACTACACCGATCGCGTCAGCGGCGAGAGCAGGCGCGTCGAGGTGGACGGCTGTTTCGTGCAGATCGGCCTCGTGCCCAACACCGAATGGCTGCGCGGCACGCTGGAGCTCAGCAAGCACGGGGAGATCATCGTCGACGCCAAGGGCGCCACCTCGTTGCCCGGTGTGTTCGCCGCGGGTGACGTGACGACCGTGCCGTTCAAGCAGATCGTCATCGCCGCCGGCGACGGCGCGAAGGCCGCTCTGGGCGCCTTCGACTACATGATGCGCCAGCCGGCCGCTACACCGGCTTGACCTGCAAGGCGCGGCGGGTCTGCCACAGGCCCTCCGCGCTGTAGACCACCAGCGCGCCCCAGATGAAGCCGAAGGCGACCAGGCGGGTCGCGCTCATCGGTTCACGGAACAGGAACACGCCGAGCAGGAACTGCAGCGACGGCGACACGTACTGCACCAGGCCCAGCGTCGCGAGCGGAATACGCCGCGCGCCGGCCGCGAACAGCAGCAGGCTGCCGGCCGTGACCGGGCCCGTGCCGATCAGCCAAGCCCAGTCCACCGCCGTCTGGCCGGCCATGCTGCCGTCCTGCGACCACCAGATCAGGCCAGCCGCGGCCAGTGGCGCGAGGATCAGCGTCTCCAGCGTCAGCCCCTCCAGGGCGCCCAGCGTTGCCGTCTTGCGCATCAGCCCGTAGAGCCCAAAGCTCACCGCCAGCACCAGCGCCACCCAGGGCAGGCGCCCGGCGGCCACCGTCAGCCACAGCACGCCAAAGGCCGCCAAGCCCACCGCCAGCCACTGCACCGGCCGTGGGCGCTCGTGCAGCACCGCAAAGCCCAGGGCCACGTTGACCAGCGGATTGATGAAATAGCCCAGCGCGGCGTCGACGACATGGCCGTGGCCGACGGCCCAGACATAGGTCAGCCAGTTGACGGCGATCAGCGTCGCTGAGACCGCAAAACGCCGCCACGTGGCCGCGCTGACCGTCTTCAGCCAGGACAGGTGACGCGTGACCAGCAGCACGACGGCCACGAAGGCCAGCGACCACAGGGTGCGGTGGGCGACGATCTGCAGCGCGGGGACGCTGGCGATCTGGCGGAAGTAGAGCGGGAACAGCCCCCAGCTCAGATAGGCGCCGAGGGCGAAGAGCACACCTGATTTCATCGGCCGCATTCTGGCTCTGCGGGTAAGCCCGGGGATATTCAGGGGGTGTCGGGACGTCGAATTGAATGGCCGTCGTTCGTCATCAACCCATGGCCCTCATCGAATTCACGCCTCAGCTGCGCCGCTTCGTGGACGCGCCGTCCTGCCAATGCGAGGCGGCCACGCTGCGCGAAGCGCTGGACGCCGCCTTTGCCGAGCAGCCGCGGCTGCGGGGCTACATCCTGGACGAGCAGGGCCATCTGCGCGTCAACGTGGTCGTCTTCATCGACGGCCGGCGTGTGCGCGACCCGCGCGGCCTGAGCGACCCCTTGCGGTCCGACAGCCGCATCCACGTCCTGCAAGCACTTTCTGGAGGGTAGAAATGGAACCCCTCGCCCAGTCTCGCCTCGCTGAACGCGGGCACGCCCGGTCGGTCCCCCGAGGGGACGGCGATGCTTGCCGGTTCGACCGGCAAGCGCATCGCCAGCGCGGGCCGGCTAGGGAGCGGCCCGTCGCTTGGCCCGCAGGCAGTGCACTACCTATTCGCAAAGGAGACTGAGATGAAGCAAGACCGCGCCTGGGCCGCGACCCGCAAGGGCCTGTTCGAGCTGCGCCGCCGCGCCGGCAGCTGGCAGATCGAGAACCTCAGCTTCGTGGCCGACCCGGTCACCATGCTGCTGCCGCCCGACGGTGCGGGCCGGATGCTGGCCGCGCTGAACCTTGGCCATTTCGGCGCCAAGCTGCAAGCCTCGGACGACGGCGGCAAGACCTGGGCCGAGGTGGCTGCGCCGGCCTTCCCGCCCCAGCCCGACCCGCTGGAAGGCCCGGAGTGGAAGTTGGACCATGTCTTTGCGCTGGAGCGTGCCGGCGACGTCATCTGGTGCGGCACCGTTCCCGGCGGCCTGTTCTCCAGCCGCGACCGTGGCCAGACCTGGCAGCTCAGCGAGGCGTTGTGGCAGGACCCGCGCCGCGTTCAGTGGATGGGCGGCGGCAACCCGGCGCCGGCGATGCACTCCATCTGCCCGCATCCCGAGCATGCCGAGGAGCTGCTGGTGGGCGTGTCCTGCGGCGGCGCCTGGCGCACCACCGATGGCGGCGCCAGCTGGGGGTTGCGGGCCAAGGGCATGCGGGCCGACTTCATGCCGCCCGAGCTGGCGGGCGACGAGAACTCGCAGGACCCGCACCTGATCGCCCGCTGCCACGCCGTGCCGGATGTGCTCTGGTGCCAGCACCACTGCGGCATCTTCCGCAGCAGCGACAACGGCGCGACCTGGACGGAGCTGCAGGCCCAGCCGTCGAGCTTCGGCTTCCCGGTCGCCGCCCATCCGAGCGATCCGAACACGGCCTGGTTCGCGCCGGCCGTGAAGGACGAGCGCCGCATCCCTGTCGACGGCGCGCTGTGCGTGACCCGCACGCGCGACGGCGGCAAGACCTTCGAGCAACTGCGCACCGGCCTGCCGCAGCAGCATTGCTACGACCTCATCTACCGTCACGGCCTGGCGGTGGACGACAGCGGCGAGCAACTGATCATGGGCTCGACGACCGGCGGCCTGTGGGCCAGTGCCGATGCGGGCGACAGCTGGCAGACCGTGTCGGCCCACTTGCCGCCCATCTACGCGGTCAAGTTCGGCTGAGGAGGGTTCAAGCCTTCAGCCTTGCGCGGATCGCGGCCAGCTCGGCCGCGTCGCAGCTCGGCTCGGGAAAGTGCATCTTCAGCGCGTTCAGGTGGTCGACGATGACCTGCGAGACGATGAGCCGTGCATTCGGCTTGTCGTCCGCCGGCACCACATACCAGGGCGCATGCTCGCTGCTGGTGGCGCTCAAGGCCTCGCCATAGGCCTGCATGTACTTGGGCCAGCACTCGCGTTCGTCGATGTCGTCGCGCGTGAACTTCCAGTTCTTGGCCGGGTCGTCCAGCCGCGCCAGGAAGCGCTTGCGCTGCTCGTCCTTGGACAGATGCAGGAAGAACTTGATGACCCGCGTGCCGTTGCGGTGCAGGTGGCGCTCCAGCCCGTTGATGGACGCGAAGCGCTCCGGCCACAGCTTGGGCGTGCGTGCCGCCTCCTTGGGCAGCAACTGCGCCTTCAAGATCTCCGGGTGCACGCGCACGATCAACACCTCCTCGTAGTAGGAGCGGTTGAAGATGCCGATGCGCCCCCGCTCGGGCAGGCATTGCGTCGCGCGCCACAGGAAGTCGTGGTCCAGCTCCTGGGCGCTGGGGTGCTTGAAGCTGAACACCTGGCAGCCCTGGGGGTTCACGCCCGACATCACGTGCTTGATGACGCCATCCTTGCCGGCTGCGTCCATGGCCTGGAAGATCAGCAGCAGCGCGTAGCGGTTGTGCGCGTAGAGCAGGTTCTGCAGCTCGCTCAGACGCTGCACGTGGGCGCCGAGCTGGCGCTCGTAGTCGCGCTTGTCGCGGTACAGGGCCTCCACAACCGTGGGCCAGTGCTTGAGCTTGACCTTGCGGTCGGGGGCGACGCGGTAGGCGCGGGTGTCGATGCTCATGTCGTGGGTCTTGCGGAAGCTTGAACAGCCACAGCCTAACGCCGCCGCCGCGCTGGTCGATGGCAGACTGCGGCCTCCGCTGATTCCGCCTCACGCCGATGCCTGCCTTGCGCGCCTCACTCCTGCTGCTCCTGGGCCTCGTCGGCTCCGCCACCTTCGCTGCCCATGCTGCCCGTGCTGCCGGAGAGGAGGCGCCCGCGCCGCGCTACGAGCCGCGCGAGCACTACACCAAGTACGAGTACCGCGTGCCGGTGCGCGACGGCAAGAAGCTCTTCACCGTCGTCTACCTGCCCAAGGACCAGAGCCGGCGCTACCCATTGCTGATGACGCGCACGCCCTATGGCTGCGGGCCTTACGGCGTGGACCGCGACGGTATCCAGCGCCTCGCGCCCAGCGAGGACTTTCTGAAGGCCGGCTACATCTTTGTCTGCCAGGACGTGCGCGGCCGCAACCTGTCCGAAGGACAGTTCATCGAAATGACGCCGCACCGTCCGGCCAAGAAGCTGCCCTCCGACTTCGACGAAAGCTCCGACACCTACGACAGCGTGCAGTGGCTGCTGGACCACCTGCCCGGCCACAACGGCCGCGTCGGCCTCTGGGGCATCTCCTACCCGGGCTTCTTCACGTCGGCGTCCATCATCGACGGCCACCCGGCCATCAAGGCCGCCTCGCCGCAGGCACCGGTGACCGACATCTACATGGGCGACGACAGCTACCACGGTGGCGCCTTCATGCTGGCCGCCAACTTCGGCTTCTACACCGGCTTCAAGCCCCAGCAGGCGCCGACGCTGCCGCCCAAGCAGTGGCCCGAGTTCGACTGGGGCACGCAGGACGGCTACGAGTTCTATCTGCAGTTCACCAACCTCGACGCGCTCGCCGCGCGCATGGCCAAGGACGGCGGGCCGAACCCGTATTTCGACGTGCAGATCGAGCACGACCGCTACGACGAATTCTGGAAGCCGCGCGCCATCACGCCGCACCTGAAGAACATCCACGCCGCCGTGCTGACGGTCGGCGGCTGGTTCGACGCCGAAGACCTGGCCGGCCCGCTCGCGACGTTCCGCGCCATCGCCAGGCAAAGCCCGGCGACCGACAACCGCCTCGTCATAGGCCCCTGGGTGCATGGCGGCTGGGCCGGCGGGCCGGGCCGCCAGCTGGGCCGCGTGCAGTTCCAGCAGCCGACGTCGGAGCAGTTCCAGAAGGAGGTGCTGCTGCCCTTCTTCGAGCAGCATCTGCGCGACGCCCCGCCGGACCCCAAGGCGCCCAAGATCGCCAAGGCCACCGTCTTCGAGACCGGCACCAACGTCTGGCGCCGCTACGACGCCTGGCCGCCGAAGGAAGCCAAGCCACGCACCCTCTACTTCGCGCCGGGCGGCAAGCTCAGCTTCACGCCGCCGGCCGCGGCGCAGCCCGCGTTCGACGCCTGGATCAGCGACCCCAACAAGCCCGTGCCCTTCGTCGGCTATGCCACGCTGGGCGTACCGCAGGAGTTCATGGTCAGCGACCAGCGCTTCGCGTCCACGCGGCCCGACGTGCTGACCTACCGCAGCGACGTGCTCGAGGACGACGTCACCGTGGCCGGCCCCATCACGGTGCGGCTGTTCGCGTCGACCAGCGGCAGCGACGCCGACTGGGTCGTCAAGCTCATCGACGTCTATCCCGCCGAGCTGGAGGGCGACACGGCCAAGAAGCGCAAGCCCAGGACAGAAGACGTGGAGCCCCCCGAGCCGGCGTTCGGCGGCACCCAGCAGCTGGTGCGTGCCGACCCGCTGCGCGGGCGCTTCCGCAAGAGCTTCGAGACGCCGGAGGCCATGGTGCCGGGCCAGGTCGAGGAGCTGAAGGTCGAGCTGCAGGACATCAACCACAGCTTCCGCCGCGGCCACCGCATCATGGTGCAGGTGCAGAGCAGCTGGTTCCCGCTGATCGACCGCAACCCGCAGACCTTCGTGCCCATCCGCAGTGCCCGGGCCGAGGACTTCCAGGCGGCGACGCAGAAGCTCTACCGCTGGCAAGGCCAGGCCTCGGGGCTGGAGATCCGCGTGCTGGAGGCAGCGCGGCATTGAGCGGCTGCCACTGACCCGGCCGGCGACCCATGCCAATCCGACCGCTGCTCGCATGGATGCTGCTGCGCGTGCCGTTCGAAGACTGGCGGCCCTGCTCCTGGAGGCGTGCGGCGGGTTGCAACGCACCCGCAGCCGCTGGCTGCCGGCGGCGCGCTAGGGTCGGGCGCTAGCCGCGCGGCTTCAGGCGCCGCGCCAGCGCGCCCGTCACGCGGCGCACCAGCCAGCGCGGCGTGCCGCGGCCGGCCAACGTGGCGGCCAGGTTGAGCACGCCGGGCACGCGGATGACCTCGCCGGCCATGCAGGCGTTGAAGCCCTCGTCGGCCACCGCCTCGGCCGTACCGACGACGAAGCCCGGCAGCTGGCCCAGCTCGCTGCTGCCCTGCTGCGCCTGGTCCAGCATCGACGTGGCCGTGATGCCCGGGCACAGCGCCGTGACCGTCACGCCCGTGCCCTGCAGCTCCTCGGACAGCGACTCGGTCAGCGACAGCACGAAGGCCTTGGTCGCCGCGTAGGTGGCCAGCAGCGGGATGGGCTGGAAGGCGGCGATGGACGCGACGTTCAGCACCCGGCCTGAGCCGCGCGCCTGCATGGGCGGCAGGAAGTGGGCCAGCATCTCGGTCAGCGAGGTCACGTTCAGGTCGATCAGCTCGCGGTGGCGGCTGCTGCGCATGGCCGTGAACTCGCCATGCTCCAGCACGCCGGCGTTGTTGACGAGGATGTCGATGGGCCGGCGTGCGCGCTTCATGGCCGCGGCCAGCCGCTCGGCAGCGCCGGGCTGCGACAGGTCGGCCGGCGACACCCAGGCCTTGACGCCATGGGTGTCGGCCAGCTCGCGGGCCAGGGCCTTGAGCTTGTCGGCGCTGCGCGCCACCAGCACGAGGTTGCAGCCGGCGCCGGCAAAGCGCCGCGCCAGCGCCTCGCCGATGCCCGACGACGCGCCGGTGATCAGGACGGTGTCCGTCATGGCGTGGGTTCAGTGCTGGGGCACGATGAGGATCTTGCCATCGCGCTCGCCGGTCGCCGCCGCGGCGATGGCCTCCTGGATGCGCTCGACCGGATAGGTCGCGTGGATGCGCGCCTTCAGCTGGCCGGTGGCGAGCAGTTTCGTCAGCTCGCCGTACAGCGCCTGCTGGGCCTCGCGGCTGGCGACGCGGAACCATTTGGCCAGCCAGAAGCCGCGCAGCCTCAGGTCGTTGAAGACGAAGGCCTGCGGCGACACCACGCAGGGCTCGCCGCTCATCAGCCCGTAGTTGACGACGGTGCCACCCTCGGCCACACACATCGCCAGCCGGTTCGTGGCCTTGCCGCCGACGGCATCAATGCCCAGGCGGATGGGTGCGCCGGCGACGGCATCCTTCACGCGCTTGGCCAGGTCGTCGCCATCCACCAGCACCACGTCGCCACCATCGGCGTGCACCGCGGCGGCCGCACCCTCGCGCCGCACGATGTTGACCGTGCGCAGGCCGCGCAGCTTGGCGAGCTGCGTCAGGTAGCCGCCCACGCCCGAGTTGGCGACGTTCTGGATGACCCAGTCGCCCGGCTGCAGCGTGACGAACTCCGACAGCATCAGCGAGGCCGTGGCCGGGTTGACCGTCATCATGGCCAGCTGCTGCGGGTCCGCGCCCGAGGGCAGGGGCACGAGGCGCTTGGCATCCGCGACGAGATGGCTGGCCCAGGTGCCGCTGCCGGCGGGCAGCAGCACGGTCTGGCCCACGGCGAGATGACTCACGCCGTCACCGAGCGCCACCACCCGGCCCACGCCCTCGCTGCCGCCCACGGCCGGCAGCGGCGGCAGGATGCCGTAGCCGCCGGTCAGCATCAGCACGTCTGACGGGTTGATCGGCGCGGCCAGCACGGCCACCAGCGCCTGGCCGGCGGCGGGCGCCGGCGGCTCGAAGGGCATTGCGTGGATGACGTCCTGCGGCACCGGGCCGCGTTGTTCGTACTGGGCTTTCACGCCTTGGATCGCTGCGGCCATGCCGGTCTCCTGCTGGG
>JAEKLF010000212.1 GCA_019509985.1 Burkholderiales bacterium
CTCGCCCGCCTGCTCAACGTGCCGTTCGTGATCGCCGACGCGACCACGCTGACCGAAGCCGGCTACGTCGGCGAAGACGTCGAGAACATCATCCAGAAGCTGCTGCAGAACTGCAATTACGAAGTCGAACGGGCGCAGCGCGGCATCGTCTACATCGACGAGATCGACAAGATCTCGCGCAAGAGCGACAACCCGTCGATCACGCGCGACGTGTCCGGCGAAGGCGTGCAGCAGGCGCTGCTGAAGCTCGTCGAGGGCACGATGGCCTCGGTGCCGCCGCAGGGCGGACGCAAGCACCCGAACCAGGACTTCCTGCAGATCGACACGACCAACATCCTGTTCATCTGCGGCGGCGCCTTCGACGGCCTGGAAAAGGTCATCCAGAACCGCAGCGAGAAGTCCGGCATCGGCTTCGGCGCGACGGTGAAGAGCAAGAGCGAACGCCGCGTCTCCGAGGTCTTCCGCGAGTGCGAGCCCGAGGACATCATCAAGTTCGGCCTCATCCCCGAACTGGTCGGCCGCCTGCCCGTCGTCGCGACGCTGGGCGAGCTGACCGAGGACGCACTGGTGCAGATCCTGACCGAGCCCAAGAACGCGCTCGTCAAGCAATACCAGCAGCTGTTCGAGATGGACGGCGTCGAGCTCGAAATCCGCAAGCCGGCGCTGGCCGCCATCGCCCGCAAAGCCCTCGCTCGCAAGACCGGCGCCCGCGGCCTGCGCTCCATCATGGAGCAATCGCTGATCGACACCATGTTCGACCTTCCCGCCTTGGATGGCGTCGAGAAGGTCGTGCTGGACGAGCACAACATCGAGGACACATCGGCACGCCCCTTGCTGGTCTATCGCGAGCAGGCCAAGGCCAGCGCCTGAGCTCCTCCCAAGCCCTCAACTTGCAATCGCCCCCTCAGGCCTGATATCGGCCTGAGAAAGAGAGGTCTTCATGTCCGGACATCCCATCCTTCCCGCCGACCCCATCACGCTGCCGCTGCTGCCGCTGCGCGACGTCGTCGTCTTTCCGCACATGGTCATCCCGCTGTTCGTCGGGCGCCCCAAGTCCATCAAGGCACTTGAGGCCGCGATGGAAGCGGGCCGCCAGATCATGCTGGTGGCCCAGAAGGCCGCCGGCAAGGACGAGCCCAAGCCGGAAGACATGTTCGAGGTCGGCTGTGTCTCCAGCATCCTGCAGATGCTCAAGCTGCCTGACGGCACCGTGAAGGTGCTCGTCGAAGGTCTGCAGCGCGCAACGACCAGCTCCATCACCGAGCCCGGCGAGCATTTCGTCGCCGAGGTCACGCCCATTCCGCCCGAGACCGAGCACAAGCCCGAGGTCGAGGCGCTGCGCCGCGCGGTGACCCAGCAGTTCGACCAATACGTCAAGCTCAACAAGAAGATCCCGCCCGAGATCCTCACGTCCATCGGCGGCATCGACGACCCGGGCCGCCTGGCCGACACCATTGCCGCCCACCTGCCGCTCAAGCTCGATGCCAAGCAGGCCGTGCTGGACCTGGCCGAAGTGGCCAAGCGCCTGGAGAAGCTGCTCGACCTGCTCGAGCACGAGGTCGACATCCTGCAGGTTGAAAAGCGCATCCGTGGCCGCGTCAAGCGCCAGATGGAGAAGAGCCAGCGCGAGTACTACCTGAACGAGCAGGTCAAGGCCATCCAGAAGGAACTCGGCGACGGCGAAGAAGGCGCCGACATGGAGGAGCTCGAGAAGAAGATCCTCGCCGCCAAGATGCCCAAGGAGGCGCGCAAGAAGGCCGATGCCGAGCTCAAGAAGCTCAAGCTGATGTCGCCCATGTCCGCCGAAGCGACCGTGGTGCGCAACTACATCGACACGCTGGTCAACCTGCCCTGGAGCAAGAAGACCAAGATCAAGCATGACCTGGCCAACGCTGAGGTGGTGCTGAACGAAGACCACTACGGCCTCGACAAGGTCAAGGACCGCATCCTCGAATACCTCGCGGTGCAGCAGCGCGTCGACAAGGTCAAGGCACCCATCCTGTGCCTGGTCGGCCCTCCGGGCGTCGGCAAGACCTCGCTGGGTCAGAGCGTGGCCCGTGCGACCGGTCGCAAGTTCGTCCGCATGGCGCTGGGTGGCGTGCGCGACGAGGCCGAAATCCGTGGCCACCGTCGCACCTACATCGGCTCCATGCCGGGCAAGGTGCTGCAGAGCCTGTCCAAGATCGGCACGCGCAATCCGCTGTTCCTGCTCGACGAAATCGACAAGCTGGGCATGGACTTCCGCGGCGACCCGTCGTCGGCACTGCTCGAAGTGCTGGACCCCGAGCAGAACCACACCTTCGGCGACCACTACGTCGAGGTCGACTTCGACCTGTCCGACGTGATGTTCGTCGCCACGTCCAACTCGATGAACATTCCGCCGGCCCTGCTGGACCGGATGGAAGTGATCCGCCTGGCGGGCTACACGGAGGATGAGAAGGTCCACATCGCGCAGACCTACCTGCTGCCCAAGCAGCGCAAGAACAACGGCGTGCTGGACGAGGAACTGGAAGTCACCGAGTCGGCCATCCGTGGCGTGATCCGCTACTACACGCGTGAAGCCGGCGTGCGCTCGCTCGAACGCGAGATGTCCAAGGTCTGCCGCAAGGTGGTCAAGGGCATCCAGCTCAAGACCTACGAAGGCAAGGTCACGGTCACCGAGGACAACCTCAATGATTTCCTCGGCGTGCGCAAGTACGACTTCGGTCGTGCCGAGAAGAAGAACCAGGTTGGCCAGGTGGTTGGTCTCGCGTGGACCGAGGTGGGCGGCGATCTGCTGACCATCGAGGCCACTGCGATGCCGGGCAAGGGCAACATCATCCGCACCGGCTCGCTGGGCGATGTGATGAAGGAGTCCGTCGAGGCCGCGCGCACGGTGGTGCGTTCGCGTGCTCGCCGCCTCGGCATCAAGGACGAAGTCTTCGAAAAGCGCGACGTGCACGTCCACGTGCCCGATGGCGCGACGCCCAAGGACGGCCCGAGCGCGGGTGCTGCGATGACGACGGCCTTCGTGTCGGCGCTGACTGGCATCCCGGTGCGCGCGGATGTCGCGATGACCGGCGAAATCACGCTGCGTGGTGAAGTCACCGCCATCGGTGGCCTGAAGGAGAAGCTGCTCGCGGCCCACCGCGGCGGCATCAAGACCGTGATGATTCCGGAAGAGAACGTCAAGGACCTGCAGGACATTCCGGAGAACGTGAAGAACCAGCTCGAGATCGTGCCGGTGCGCTGGATCGATCGAGTGCTGGAAGTCGCGCTCGAAACGATGCCCACGCCGTTGCCTGATGAGGAGGTGGCCGTGGCTGCTGCCAAGCCGGAAGAGGGTGCGGCCAAGAGCACGGTGGTCCCTCACTGAGTGAGTGCAGCTGGCTTGTCAGTCGACCAAAAGTTGGATTACAATGCCAGCTTCGCTAGACAGACAGCCGTATGGTTGAATGACTAGAGAGCAAAGCGGGATTAGCTCAGTTGGTAGAGCGATACCTTGCCAAGGTATAGGTCGAGAGTTCGAGCCTCTTATCCCGCTCCAAGATTTTCCGAAAGGGAAGCCCAGGCTTCCCTTTTTAACGAAACGGGCAGCAAGCTGCCCGTTTTCGTCAAGGCCGCACCAACGGCCTTGATCGGCGAGATTCAAAGGTTGGCGGCGGCGCGATAGCAAAGCGGTTATGCCCCGGATTGCAAATCCGGTTAGTCCGGTTCGACTCCGGATCGCGCCTCCAAAAAACACTCATGCGGGTGTAGCTCAGTTGGTAGAGCGCAACCTTGCCAAGGTTGAGGTCACGAGTTCGAGCCTCGTTACCCGCTCCAGAAAATCGGTTCGCGCCGATGTTTGGCTGCAAGGTCAGACAAAAACGCGGGATTAGCTCAGTTGGTAGAGCGATACCTTGCCAAGGTATAGGTCGAGAGTTCGAGCCTCTTATCCCGCTCCAAACTTCACGGGAGATTCGTTGATCGAATCTCCCGTTTTCTTTTATGCGGCCTGGATAATCTGCCCGCCGCCCGGGTGGCGAAATCGGTATACGCAGCGGACTTAAAATCCGCCGCCTTCACAGGCATACGGGTTCAAGTCCCGTCCCGGGCACCAATGTCATCTGCCGGCCGCTCCGCAGGGCTGGGCTTCAAGCAAAGATGTTCACGTTGCGGCCCACGCTGCCTTGTGTCGCCAGGGCAGGCTGCGGCAAGGCATCGAGCAGCGCGACCGCGCCGGCGGCCTGCATGTTCAGCGCTTTCTTGAGCACCAGCATGCTGGCAACGCCCTGGACGGTGCCAAGATCCCCATTGGACGCGCTGTGGACAGCCGCGCTGACGCTGGCGGCGTTGGCGATGTTCATGTTCCGTCTATCGGCGGTTGCCGCGCCAACTTGAGTGCCCCATTCACAGGCCGGCAGGCCAGCGCTGCACGTCCAGTTCGTGCCAGCCCAAGACGCGCTCGACCCAGCGCCGCAGCGTGGCCGGATCTCCGCTGGTTTCCACGTGAAGCGCTGGCGATTCAGTGCCCGGCGTCCAGAGGTCCACGGCCCGGCGGGCCACGGCGGTCTCGATGCGCAGCAGCTTGACGTCGGGGCCGAGCGCGGCCTGCCACAGCGGTTCGATCAGCGGGTAATGCGTGCAGCCCAGCAGCGCCGTGTCGACCCTGGCCGCGCGCAGCGGTTCACAGTGGCGCTCGACCAGTGCACGCAGCTCAATGCTGTCGAGATCGCCCGCCTCGATGTGGTCGACGACGCCGGGGCAGCCTTGCACGATGACCTCGCGCCCATTCGCGTGACGCTCGATCAAGGCGCGCAGCCGAGCGCTTGCCGCCGTCGCCGGAGTGGCCAGCAGGCCGATGCAGCCGTTGCGCGTGGCGGCGACGGCGGGCTTGATGCCCGGCTCGGTGCCGACGAAGGGCAGGGCAGGCCAACGGGCGCGCAGCGCTTCGATGGCGTGCGCCGTAGCCGTGTTGCAGGCGACCACGATCAGCTCGGCGCCTTGCGCTATCAAGTGTTCGGAGATGGCCATGCTGCGCGCGCGGATCTCGTCGGGCGTGCGGTTGCCGTAGGGCGCGTAGGCGGTGTCGGCCAGGTAGCGCAGCCGGGCGGTGGGCAGCATCGCGTGGAGCTCTCGCAGCACCGTGAAACCTCCGACGCCCGAGTCGAAGATGCCGATCTCTCGGCGCGGGGAAGGGTCAGTCAGCATGGCCGCGCGCAGTCTAGCTTCGCGTTTCGAGAGGCCTCTCCAAAAAGACTTCTGCCGGCGCCGCCCGCCATCTCGCTAGAATCGAACGATCGTGCTTTTTTAAGCGCAGCTCCCTCGGGGAGCGCCCGTAGAATCTGGTTAACGTTTACGTCAATTCGAGCTGGAGTTTTCGATGAAGGTCTTGGTTCCTGTCAAACGCGTCGTCGACTACAACGTCAAGGTGCGCGTCAAGAGCGACGGCACGGGCGTCGACATCGCCAATGTGAAGATGTCGATGAACCCCTTCGACGAGATCGCCGTCGAAGAGGCCGTGCGCCTGAAGGAGAAGGGCGTGGTGACCGAGGTCATCGCCGTGTCCTGCGGCGTCACGCAGTGCCAGGAAACCCTGCGCACCGCGATGGCCATCGGCGCGGACCGCGCCATCCTGGTCGAGACCACCGAAGAGCTGCAACCGCTGGCTGTGGCCAAACTGCTGAAGGCGCTGGTGGACAAGGAGCAGCCGCAGCTGGTCATCCTCGGCAAGCAAGCCATCGATGACGACTGCAACCAGACGGGCCAGATGCTGGCCGCGCTGACTGGCATGCCGCAGGGCACGTTCGCGTCCAAGGTCGAGATGGCCGGCGACAAGCTGAACGTGACGCGGGAAGTGGACGGCGGCCTGGAGACCGTGTCCCTGAGCCTGCCGGCCGTCGTGACGACCGACCTGCGCCTGAACGAGCCGCGCTACGTGACGCTGCCCAACATCATGAAGGCCAAGAAGAAGCAGCTCGACATCGTCAAGCCCGCCGACCTGGGCGTGGACGTCACGCCGCGCATCAAGACGCTGAAGGTCAGCGAGCCACCCAAGCGCGGTGCTGGCGTGAAGGTGGCCGACGTGGCCGCCCTCGTCGCCAAGCTGAAGAACGAAGCCAAGGTCATCTGACCGTTCGCCCCCGATTTGGAGACTTTGAGATGACCGCACTCGTCATTGCCGAACACGACAACGCCCACATCAAGGGCGCCACGCTGAACACCGTCACTGCCGCCGCTGCCACGGGCGGTGAAGTCCATGTGCTGGTCGCCGGCCACAACGCCGCTGCGGCTGCCGCGGCTGCCGCGCAGATCGTCGGCGTCACCAAGGTGCTGCACGCAGACTCCGCCGCGCTGGCCGATGGCCTGGCCGAGAACGTCGCCGCTCAGGTGATCGCCGTGGCGTCGGGCTACAGCCACCTGCTGTTCCCCGCCACCGCCTCGGGCAAGAACGTCGCGCCGCGCGTGGCGGCGCTGCTGGACGTGGCGCAGCTGAGCGACGTGACCAAGGTCATCAGCGCCGACACCTTCGAGCGCCCCATCTACGCGGGCAACGCCATCGCCACCGTGCAGAGTGGCGATGCGACCAAGGTGCTGACGGTGCGCACCACCGGCTTCGACCCGGCCGCGGCCACGGGGGGCTCGGCCGCCGTCGAGACCGTGGCTGCTGCCGCCGACAGCGGCAAGAGCAGCTTCGTCGGCCGTGAGGTGACGAAGAGCGATCGCCCCGAACTGACCGCCGCCAAGATCATCGTGTCGGGTGGCCGCGCGCTGGGCTCGAACGACAAGTTCATGGAAGTGCTGACGCCGCTGGCCGACAAGCTGGGCGCCGCGCTCGGTGCCTCGCGCGCCGCCGTGGATGCGGGCTACGCGCCCAACGACTGGCAGGTTGGCCAGACCGGCAAGATCGTGGCACCGCAGCTGTACATCGCCGCGGGCATCTCCGGCGCCATCCAGCACCTGGCCGGCATGAAGGACTCCAAGGTCATCGTCGCGATCAACAAGGACCCGGAGGCGCCGATCTTCTCGGTGGCCGACTACGGCCTGGAAGCCGACTTGTTCACGGCCGTGCCGGAACTCGTCGCCGCGCTGTAAACCCGCGCGCCAACCGCACCTCGGGCGCCCCGACTTCGTCTGTCGCGGCGCCCTTTTTGTATCCGCATGGAGGAACAAATGAGTTACCGCGCCCCCGTCAAGGACATGCTCTTCAACATCCAGCACCTCGCCGGGCTGGAAACGCTAACGCAGCAAGTCCCTGCCTTCGCCGACTTCGGCCTGGACACCGCCGCCGCCGTGCTGGAAGAGTGCGCCAAACTGACCGAGGACGTCATCGCGCCGCTGAACTTTGAAGGCGACAAAAACCCGTCGAGCTGGAAGGACGGCGTGGTCACGACGACGCCCGGCTTCAAGCAGGCCTTCCGCGCCTATGCCGAAGGCGGCTGGCAGGGCCTGGTGCACCCGACGGAGTTCGGCGGCCAGGGCGCGCCAAAGACGATTGCGGCGGCCTGCAACGAGATGCTGCAGTCGGCCAACATGAGCTTTGCGCTGTGCCCGCTGCTGACCGACGGCGCTGTCGAGGCGCTGCTGACTGCGGGCAGCGACGAGCAGAAAGCTGTCTACATCCCCAAGCTGCTGGACGGCTCGTGGACCGGCACGATGAACCTGACGGAGCCGCAGGCCGGCTCGGACCTGGCACTGGTGCGCACGCGTGCCGAGCCCCAGGGTGACGGTACCTACAAGGTCTTCGGCACCAAGATCTTCATCACCTACGGCGAGCACGACATGGCTGAGAACATCGCCCACCTCGTGCTGGCCCGCGTGGTCGGTGCGCCGGAGGGCGTGAAGGGCATCAGCCTGTTCCTGGTGCCCAAGTTCCTCGTCAATTCGGATGGCTCACTGGGCGCACGCAATGACGCGCATTGCGTGTCCATCGAACACAAGATGGGCATCAAGGCCAGCCCGACGGCGGTACTGCAGTTCGGTGATCACGGCGGCGCCATCGGCACGCTGATCGGCCAGGAGAACCGCGGCCTGGAGTACATGTTCATCATGATGAACGCGGCCCGGTACGGCGTCGGCCTGCAGGGGATCGCGATCGCCGACCGCGCCTACCAGAAGGCCGCGGCCTACGCGAAGGACCGCGTGCAGTCGCGCCCGGTGGACGGCTCGGTGGCCGGCAGCGCCGCCATCATTCATCACCCCGACGTGCGCCGCATGCTGATGACGATGCGCTCGCTGACCGAAGGCTGCCGCGCGATGGCGAGCACGGCGGCCGCCGCGTTCGACGCAGCGCATCACCACCCCGACGCCGACGCGCGCAAGCAGAACCAGGCCTTCTACGACTTCATGGTGCCGCTGGTGAAGGGCTACAGCACCGAGATGAGCCTGGAGGTCACGAGCCTGGGCGTGCAGGTGCACGGCGGCATGGGCTTCATCGAGGAGACCGGCGCGGCGCAGTACTACCGCGACGCCAAGATCCTGACCATCTACGAAGGCACGACGGCCATCCAGGCCAATGACCTGGTGGGCCGCAAGACCACGCGTGACGGCGGCCAGCTGGCACGCGGCGTGGCTGGGCAGATCGAGGTGACGGAAAGCGAACTGGCCAAGCGCGACAGCGTCGCCGCCAAGTCGGTGCTGAAGGCGCTGCGTGCTTCGCGCGAAGACTTCCTCGCCGCCGTCGACTTCATCGCCGGCTCGGCCAAGTCCAATCCGAACGCGGCGTACGCCGGCTCGGTGCCCTACCTGATGCTGGCGGGCAATCTCGTCGCCGGCTGGCAGCTGGCCCGCGCGCTGATGGCCGCGGAAGACGCCTTGGCGACTGACAAGGAATTCATGGCCGCCAAGATCGTGACCGCGCGCTTCTACGCCGAACACATCCTGCCGCGCACCGCGTCGCTGCGCTCGGCCATCGTCGATGGCGCCGACAGCGTGACCGCACTGTCGCTCGAAGCTTTCTGAGGAGATTGACTTGGCTTTGCCCCCCATCCTGAAGAACCTGCCGCTGCCCGTCATCGGCTCGCCGCTCTTCATCATCAGCAACCCCAAGCTCGTCATCGAGCAGTGCAAGGCCGGCATCGTCGGTTCCATGCCGGCGCTGAACGCGCGCCCGGCCGAGCTGCTCGACCAATGGCTCGCCGAAATCACCGAGACGCTGGCCGCCTACAACCGCGCCAACCCGGACAAGCCGGCCGCGCCGTTTGCCATCAACCAGATCGTGCACAAGAGCAACGAGCGCCTGGAGCACGACATGCAGGTCTGCGCCAAGTACAAGGTGCCCATCGTCATCACGAGCCTGGGTGCGCGTGAGGACGTGAACGCCGCCGTGCACGCCTGGGGCGGCATCGTGCTGCACGACATCATCAACAACAAGTTCGCCAGGAA
>JAEKLF010000094.1 GCA_019509985.1 Burkholderiales bacterium
CGGGGCCCTGCGTGATCAGGCGATCACGCGATCAACACTCAGCGATTCTTGGAGCCCTGCTGCTGGCCGGGCTTGTTCTGCTGGTTCTGTGAGTCGCGGCCCACGGAGGTGCCGCCCTGCTGCGGCGTGTTGCTGCCCGAGCCGGACTGGCTTTGCTGGCCGGGGCTGTGCTCACGGCTCTGGCCGCCTTGCTGGATGTTCTGACCGCTCTGGGGCTGTTGCTTGTCGCTGGATTGGCGCTGGTTGGACATGGCTGTTTCCTTCAATGGACAGATGGGCGGCACACCATTGCGCCGCCGCATTCACAACCTTAGGCCGATCACGGCGACGCCCTGTAGGAGAAGGCGCCGGTTGCAAATTCAAATCGCAAAGCGAGGCTACGAGTTGTGCCGTTTCGCCGCATGGCATGCTGCGGGCGGCCTCAACTGCAACCAGGCGTGGGCTGGCGCCAGTCCTCTGCAAGCCTGGCGACAGCGCCATTCATGCCCCGGAGACAAAGGCCACGTAGCCTGCCGGCCGCTCCGTTGCACACCATGACCGACCGCCGCTTCTTTCCCCGCCCCGCCGTCGAGGCCAGCTTCAACCGCTGGGACTGGGCGCTGCTGCCCCTCGTGCTGGCCGGCTTCAGCCTGCTCGCGCTGGCCGCCACGCAGATGGCCCGGCCCTTTCACGTCGGCGAACAGCTGCCGCTGAGTCTGGACGTGGCCTACCTGCCCTACTACCTGCTGCGCACGACGCTGCGGATGTTCATCGCCATGGGCGCGTCGGTGGTGTTTGCCTGCGTGTTCGCGGTGCTGGCCGCCAAGTACCGGCTGGCCGAGAAGGTGCTGGTGCCGCTGCTGGACATCCTGCAGTCCATTCCCATCCTCGGCTTCCTGTCGATCACGGTGACGGGCTTCATCGCCCTTTTTCCCGGCAGCCTGCTGGGCGTGGAATGCGCGGCCATCTTCGCCATCTTCACGTCACAGGCCTGGAACATGGCCTTCAGCCTCTACCAGTCGCTGCGCACCGTGCCCGGCGAGCTGAAGGAGGCGGCGCACATCTTCCAGCTGTCGGGCTGGCAGCGCTTCTGGCGGCTGGAGCTGCCGTTCGCGATGCCGGGGCTGCTGTGGAACATGATGATGAGCATGTCCGGCGGCTGGTTCTTCGTCGTCGCGTCGGAGGCCATCTCGGTGGCCGGCCAGGACATCAAGCTGCCGGGCGTGGGCTCCTACATTGCGCTGGCCATCGAGGCGCGCGACCTGGCCGCCATCGGCTGGGCCATCCTGGGCATGCTGGTGGGCATCCTGCTGTACGACCAGCTGTTCTTCCGCCCGCTGCTGGCCTGGGCCGACAAGTTCCGTTTCGAGGAATCGGGCAGCGAGAACGCGCCGACCTCCTGGCTGCTCACCTGGCTGCGCCGCACCGAGCTGCTCGGCAAGCTCGGCGAATGGCCGGGGCGCTGGATCACGGCCAGCTTTCGGCCGCTGCGCAAGACCTTCGACGGCCGCTCCATCCGCGCCCGGCCTCGAGTCCCCAACCCGCTGTGGGCGCGAGGCTGGGACGCCATCGTCGCCGCGCTGGTGCTGTTCGCCGTCTGGCGGCTGGTCAGCTTCATCCACGGCGAAGTAGGCTGGGGCGAGGCGGCGCATGTGCTGAAGCTGGGCTTCTACACGCTGGCCCGCGTGCTGGTGCTGATCGCGGTGGCCTCTCTCATCTGGGTTCCCATCGGCGTATGGATCGGCCTGAACCCACGCATCGCCGGCCGCGTGCAGGCCATTGCGCAGTTCCTCGCCGCCTTCCCGTCCAACCTGGTGTTCCCGGTCGCCGTGCTGCTGATCGTCAAATGGCGGCTCAACCCCGACATCTGGCTGTCGCCCCTCATCATCCTGGGCACGCAGTGGTATCTGCTGTTTAACGTCGTGGCGGGCGCGTCCACCATCCCGACCGAGCTGCGCCTGGCCGCGCAGAACCTCGGCCTGAAGGGCTGGCTGGCCTGGCGGCGCTACCTGCTGCCGGCCATCTTCCCGAGCTTCGTGACGGGCGCCATCACGGCCAGCGGTGGCTCATGGAACGCCAGCATCGTGGCCGAGTACGTGACCTGGGGCGACACCAAGGTGCAGGCCGCGGGCCTGGGCAGCTACATCCAGCAGATGACGACGGCGGGCGACTTCCCGCGCATCGCGCTCGGCATCGGTGTCATGTGCATCTTCGTGATGGCGCTCAACCACTGGGTCTGGCGACGGCTGTACCGCGTCGCCGAAGACCGGATGCATTTCTAGAGAGACGGCCATGACCGCGTTGATTGAACTGAAGAACGTCGCCAAGGGCTTCAAGTCCGCCGACGGCAGCCTGCGCTCGGTGCTGGAGCACGTCGACTTCACGCTGGCCAAGGGCGAGATCGTCGCGTTGCTGGGCCAGTCGGGCTCGGGCAAGAGCACGCTGCTGCGCATCATGGCCGGGCTGATCCCCGCCGACGCGGGCGACGTGCACTACCGCGGCCAGCCGCTGTTCGGGCCGGCGCAGGGCATCGCGATGGTGTTCCAGAGCTTTGCGTTGTTCCCGTGGCTGACGGTGCAGCAGAACGTCGAGCTGGGCCTGGAGGCCGCCGGCGTGGGCGAGGCGGAGCGTGCGCAACGCGCCGAGGCCGCCATCGAGCTGATCGGCCTGGCCGGCTTCGAGGGCGCGCTGCCGCGCGAGCTGTCGGGCGGCATGCGCCAGCGCGTGGGCATGGCCCGGGCGCTGGTCATGCAGCCGGCCGTGCTGCTGATGGACGAGGCCTTCTCGGCCCTGGACGTGCTGACCGGCGAGCGGCTGCGCAACGAGATCCTGGAGCTGTGGGACGGCGGCAAGATGCCCACGCAGGCCATGCTGGTCGTGTCGCACAACATCGAGGAGGCCGTCATGATGGCCGACCGCGTGCTGATCTTCGCCAGCAACCCGGGCCGCGTGCGCGCCGAGCTGCCCATCACGCTGGCGCGCCCGCGCCGCGCCGACAGCCCCGAGGTGCGCCTGCTGATCGACGAGGTCTACCGGCTGATGACCAGCGCCACGCACGCGCCCGGCGCGACGGAGGAGCCGGCCAAGCCACACCTCAGCGACCGCCTGCCCGAGGCCGACGTGGGCCGCATGGAAAGCCTGCTGGAGCTGCTGGCCGACGAGCAGTTCAAGGGCCGTGCCGACCTGCCGCAGCTGGCCGAGGAGAGCGAGCTCACCGACGAGGACCTGCTGCCGCTGGCCGACGCGCTGCACCGCCTGGAGCTGGCGCAGCTCAGCGGCGGCGACCTCTTGATGACGCCGCTGGGCCACAACTACGTGCAGGGCAGCCACGAGTTCCGCCGCGAGATCTTCGGCCAGCAGCTGCTGGCCCATGTGCCGCTGGCCGCCTTCATCCGCCACAGCCTGGAGCAGGAGGCCAACGGCGAGCTGAAGGAGGAGCCCTTCCTGAAGCTGCTGATGGACAGCATGGACGCCGTCGAGGCCGAACGCGTGCTGCGCGTGGCCATCGAATGGGCGCGTTATGGCGAGGTGTTCGAGTACAACTACCACACCGGCATGATTCACCTGCCGGAGTCGGACGAGGCCTGAAGCCGGGTCGGCGCGAGCGCCAGCGCCTCGCGAATGGCGGCGACGACGACCTCGGGCTTGTCGGTCTGGATCTGGTGGTCGGAGTCGACGATGTGCTTGCGCGAGCGCGGGTAGAGCTGCTTCACGAAGGTGATCGTGGCCGGGTCGTCGTTGGTGACGCCGAAGTCCACCGCGATGGCCCCCGGTGACGTCGGCACATTGAAGAGCTGCACGACGCGGCTGTCGTCGAAGGCCGGCAGCGCCAGCAGGGACTCGCCGGTGGCGTGGACCTGGTCCACCTCCTCGGACACGGCGCGCGGCATCAACCAGCGCTTGCCCAGGCGGGCGTACCACGGGAAGTCCTCGGGTTTCTTGATGATGCGCGGGTAGAGCGAGTCCACCAGCACCAGCGCCTGCACCTCCTGCGGATAGCGGCGCGCGAACCACTGCATGTACAGGCCGCCCATCGAGTGGCCCACCAGCACATAGGGCGGCTTCAGGCCCTTGGCGGCCAGCAGCGCGCGCAGCTCCTCGACGACGGCTTCGCCGCTGCGCGGCCCATCGGCCGGTTCGCTGCGGCCATAGCCGGGGCGGTTGTGGGTCAGCAACGTGACGTCCCGGCCCAGGCCGTCGATGACCGCCTGCCAGGTGTCCAGCGTCATGCGCGCGCCGTTCTCGAAGACGACGACCGGTGCGCCCAGCGCCGGGCCGATCAGCTGAGACTCGACGCGACGGCCCTGCACGGCCTCCACGGTAGGAGGAGCCGCCATGGCGGATGAGAGGCTCAGGCCGAGGAGGGCGGCGGCCAGCGCGCGGCGAAGGGTGGGGTTGGGGATGTGCGGTTTCAGCATCCCGCGATGCTCGGCCGCCGCCGGCCGCGCCTCAACGGCGATGCGACAGGCTGCACGCCCGGCGGCATCAGCCGCCGACGTTGCGCCGGAATCAGGCCTTGGGCTGGCGCGCGTAACTCCGAGTCAGCGCCTCCCACGCATGGCCGTCGGGCTCGCGCCAGTAGACGATGCGCCCACCCGCCGACGTGTTGACCTGGAAGTCGTCCGGCCCGATGGGCGTGCTGCGCCAGGCGATGCCCAGTGACTTCAGGCGGGCCAGCAGTGCGTCGAATTCGCTCTCGCTGACGCGGAAGGCGTAGTGCTGCAGCGGCACCGCGGCGTCGGCCGCGACCTGGTCGAAGTCCACCGTCAGCTGGTCGGACACGTAGACCGCGCTGAACGGCCCGACCGCCGCCTGGGCGGACCAGGGCACGTCCAGGACGGTGGCCAGCCGCTCGGCGGCCGCACGGCGGTCGCGGGCGGGGATCAGCAGGTGGTCCAGGACGATGGGCATGGCCGCTCCTCAAGCCTTGGCGCACTTGGCGACGGTGTCCCAGGTGCGCGTCGTGATGTTCTTGCTGAAGGTCTTTTCCAGCAGCTGCATGAAGACTGGGCCCTTGTCGTTGGGCACGTAGACGGACAGCACCTCGCCGCCGATGCGTTTCAGGATGCTGGCGTCGTGGAGCGAGATCGGCAGCTCGACGTCGGCCACCGCGTCCGGTTCGCGCAGGAAGGTCAGCACGCGCTTGGCGCCGGTGGACAGCTTGAACTCGGCGAACGGGTCGGCGGCCAGCAGCTGCTGCAGATGCGCGGTCGAGCGCACGACGGTGGCAAAACCGTAGCCGGCGCCGTCCCGCATCGCCTTCTCGACGCGCTTCTGCAGCGCCGGCGCGGACGCCGCGCGCGCGGTGGAGAAGACGACGTTGCCGCTGCTCAGCAGCGTCTTCACGTCGGTGAAGCCGGCCTCCTCGAAGCAGCGCTTGAGTTCCGGCATCTTGCAGTTCATCGGGCTGACGCCGCGCAGCAGGGCAACGTAACGGGGCATGTTCAGGGCGCCAGCCGGGCGCCGTGGATGGGGATTGGCAAACGATAACGCCTCGGCCGACCGGCGTCTGGGCCTACATGCGCAAGGAAAGTGCGCTGGCATGGGCGACGCACGAGCATCCCTAGACTTTGGCGCGATGTGCTGGCCACGACAGGCCGAAGGCCGACGACCACCGGGGAGGAATGATGCGCCTGCCGTCCACTCGACACCTCCTGCAGCCCGGCGGCGCGCTGGCGCTGCTCGTCGCCATCGCGCCGCCGCTGGCCGCGCAGACGCCGGCGGACCCGGCGCTGGACAGATGCGCGCAGATCGGTGCGCCGGCCGACCGCCTGGCCTGCTATGACAAGGCCATGGGCCGCGCGCCCGCACCGACGGTGCCGCCCGCGTACGCCGGGAACCCGGCCGGCGGCGCGCCCAATTCGTCGTCTCTGCTCGCGCCCAAGGACGCCGCGGTGACTGTCGCCGCCGAAAAAAATGAGCCCCCGAGCTTGCTGTCCAAGTACTGGGAGCTGGCGCCCGAGGACAAGCGCGGCGTCTTCAACTTCGTCGGCTACAAGGCCAACTACGTGCTGCCGCTGCACCTGACCAGCCGCATCAACCGCGCGCCGCAGTCGCCCAACCAGCCCGTCGTCGAACTGCCCAACTACAAGCGCGAGGAGGCCAAGTTCCAGCTCTCGCTGCGCACCAAGCTAGCGCAGGACGTGCTGCTGCCCGGCGCCGACCTGTGGGCCGCGTTCACGCAGCAGGCGATGTGGCAGATCTGGAACGGCAAGGATTCCAAGCCCTTTCGCAACAGCGACTACGAGCCGGAGCTGATCTACGTCGTGCCGACGCCCGAGGGCTGGCGCGACCTGCCGCTCGGCTGGAAATGGCGCTACTCGCAGCTCGGCCTGGCCCACCAGTCCAACGGCCAGTCCGACCCGCTGTCGCGCAGCTGGAACCGCGTCAACCTGTCGGCGGGTTTCGAGCGTGGCGACTGGTCGCTGGTGACGCGCTTCCTGCGCCGGTTGAAGGAGGATGCGACGACCGACAACAACCCCGACCTCGTCGGCTACCGCGGCCGCGGCGAGTTCCAGCTGAACTGGGTGCACGAGAAGCACACCGCCCAGCTGCTCTACCGCACGACCTTGAAGGACGCCAAATACGGCGCGCTGCAGTTCGAGTGGACCTACCCGGTCTTCAGCAGCCAACCCAACGGACTGCGCTGGTACGTGCAGGTGTTCCGCGGCTACGGCGAGACCTTGACGGATTACAACTTCCGCCAGACCAGCGTCGGTGCCGGGTTCAGCTTCCTGCAGTTCTGACGGCTGGCGACAGGCGCCTAAGGCCTCACGCGGCCGCGGCCCGCTGGCTGCGGTCGCTCGCCTCGAACAGCGCCATCCGCGTCCCCTCGTCCGCCGGAAACAGGTGCTCCACCTTCAGCGACGCCAGCGTGATGTCCAGCGGCGTGCCGAAGCTCGTGAAGGCCGAGAAGAAACTCAACACGCGACCGTCCGCGGCGCGCAGGCGCAGCGCGAGCACGGGCAGGCCGCTGGACTCGACCGCGCCCCAGGGCTGCAGCGTCGCGCGCAGCTCGTCCAGCAGCGCGCGCAGCTTGGGCAGGTGCTCGGCCTCGCAGCTGGCGCGGGCCCACATCTCGCTGCACAGCTCGGCCTCGTTGACGCACAGCGCGCGCAGACCCTCGGGCGCGAAGACGGCGCGCAGCAGGTTCAACGGCTGGGCGAGCATGGCCTCGGCCGGCAAGCCCAGCAGAGCGAGCAGCCGCTGCAGGCCGGCATTGGCCATGACGAGGTTGTATTCGCCGTCCAGCACGAGAGCCGGTGTCGGATCGTGCGCGTGCAGCAGCTGCTCCAGCGCGGCGCGCACCGGCGCCATCTCGGGGGCATCCAGCGCACGCTCGGCATGGGCCGGCGCATAGCCGGCGGCGAGCAGGGCCTGGTTGCGCTCTTCCAGCGTGGCACCGAGGGTGTCGAGCAGAGCGAGCAGCGTCTCACGGCCGGCGCGGGCGCGGCCGGTCTCGATGCAGCTGAGGTGGCGTTGCGAGACGCCGGTGCGCAGCGACAGCTCCAGCTGGCTGAGGCGGCGCGACTTGCGCAGGGCGGCGAGGGTGGCGGTCATGCGGCCATTCTGCGATGCGGGCCGTCGTCGCCACGATGACCTCGCAGGTCATTGCGGCGCTGCAGCCCTGCGCCGAGCATGGCGCCACCTTCAACCCACCGGAGATCACCATGCGAACCGTTCTGATCCTTGCCCTGGCCGCCTTCGGCGCCTTCACGATGGCCGCGATGTGGCAGGTCGGCTATGTCGGCATCTGGCAGGCGGGCCTGGCCAACTGGGGCGCGGCCCAGGTGCTGGCCGACCTGGTGATGATGAGCCTGGTCGTGCTGTTCTTCCTGCAACGCGATGCGCAGGTCCATGGCCGCAAGCTGTGGCCGTATGCGCTGATCACGCTGGCGGCGGGCTCGTTCGGCCCGCTGCTGTATTTGCTGCTGACACCGACGGCCTCGCGCGGCAGCTCAGAACGCGCCGCGGCTTGAATCATGCCTTTAGGTCGCCGATGGCCATAGCCAGATTGCGCCGCGCGGCGGCCTCGAAGCGGGCGCGCAGCGCGGCGGTGCCGTAGATCACGGGCCGCGCCAGGAAGCCGGCGAGGATCTGCCTGCGCTTCTCATTGAACAGCAAGCGCGGCACGTGCGCGTATTCGACTCGGATCTGCGCCTCGTACTCGGCAAAGCGCCCCGGCGCGGCGCCGAAGATGGCGAGGTCGACGTCGACGAGCAGCTGCTCGTCGGGCGTGGCCGCTGCGACGCTGTGGCGCGTGGCCAGCACGAGCGCGGCGACACGCTCGGCCACCTTGGCTGCGGCGCCCGCGTCGCGCAGCCCCGTGCGAGCCCAGTCGGCGCTCAGCGTCTCGTTGTCGTGGCGATGCACGTCGTAGATCGCGTCGTGGAACCACAGCGCCACCTCGATCTCGGCGGGGTGCTCGGCAAGGCGACGGACCTCGGCGAAGAGGGCCAGGCACTCGGCCAGGTGCTGTTGCGTGTGATAGGCCCGGTGTGGCTCGGCATAACGCGCCAGCAGCTCGGCGTGCAAGGCCTCGCCGTCGTGGGCGCCAAGGGCCTGCCAGCCAGCTTGCCAGCAACAGACGTCCAGCGTCATGCCAACGGCTGGCCGAACATCATGCGATGGCCGTCGAGGGTGCGGACACCGAACTCACGCATGCCCCAGGGCTCGTTGCGCAGCGGCTTGATGAACTCGGCGCCGCGGCCGGCCAGCTCGGCGTGCAGCGCGTCGATGTCGTTCACCTGCACGTAGGCAAAGTAGTTGTGGTCGCCCAATTGCGCGGGCGGCAGCGCATCGGGGCAGTCGCCGGCCATGATGACGCAGGCATCGCGCTCGAACCAGCGCCAGCCGGGGTCTCCCATGTCGTGCACGGCAAAGCCCAGCACGTCGCGGTAGTAGGCCTCGGAGCGCGCCAGGTCGGGCACGGCGAGGACGTAGCGAGGGCGGGTCAGTGGCATCGTGGCATGTTAGTCATGCCAGGCCAGGCGAGGCGAACCCTGTCGTGGCATCTCCACGGAAGGTCGGTTTAGGCTGACCGCTGCCACCCAACTTTCGCGGCTCGATGGCCGCTACCGGCGGCAACGGTCATTGAACGGTTCGCCGACTAGGCGACTGCTGGACCGCCGAGACTGGCCATTCGCCGAGCTCGCGCTTGGGACGGCCCCGACCCAGGGCTGCGGGTGAATCAACGACAGCGCTCGCGGCGCCGTGAGCTTGCGGCCTCGACCCGCTGTCGCCATTTGTCGCGCCGGTTTGGGCGTCGAAAAGTTGTCGTCCGCTCTGCAGGACAGGGCACATCACAAAGCGGGGCGATTCGGTACCGCTAGGCCATGCGAGGCCGCACCGCCGGAAAGGAACCCATGCCGTTGTCCGTTCCTAGCTCAGAACCTCGTTCAACCAAGTAGCGGGTGCCACGTCCCTCGCTCCTACCGCATGGGCGGCATTGACGGTGCCCTTTCGGTCGATGGATGACAGGGCAGCCTGACAACCTTCATCTTCTTGGAGCCCGAACTATGTCCTCTCGCCATCGCAAAATACCCCGCTCGGTTGCCGAAGCCGCCCTCATTTGTGCCGGCGTCTCGATGGCGCCGAGCTCCTACGCTGTCACTAGCTTGACGGCTACTGCTTCCGTCTGTGCCTACAGCGGAGCGGGGCAAGGTTCAACGCAATGCTTCAATAAAAACAACTCCAGTGAGACCGGTGAAGCTGGAGCCGAATCGCTTATGCCTGGCAGCTCGGCCAACCGTGCCTCAGTGGTGCAGGGTTACGGCGTGTTCCACGGCTCGGCACAGGTTGTGATTGACGGGGCCAGCGCCTTCAACACAGCGGGCTTCAACACGACGTCCGGTGCCACAGGTATCGCCGTGGACACGTTGACCATTGGTGGGGGCGTTGGCAGGGCGAACTTGCAACTGACTTTCACCATCGACGGCTTGACCGCCGTGAGCGGCAGCGGTCCGAACTATGGCAGCGATGCCTGGCTCACTACCGAAGTAGATTCATTCGCACACCGCGACGGAGGCGGCACGGAGACGGGCAAGGCTGTCAGCGGCCAAATCTTCGGATCACGCGTCGTGACGTTGACGGGCGCTCTGCCGTTTTTCTTCGATCGCCCACTGGACCTCAAATTCATCACCAACGTGTATGCAGCCACAGGGATATCAGCTGGCTATTTTGGGTCGACCTACTCAGGACGCGCGCTCGCCAACTTCGGCAACACCGCCGTGCTGACCTCGATGCAAGCCTATGACATGAACGGCAATCTCATTCCGAACATCACGATTTCCGCGGCGTCGGGAACCATGTATCCGTTGGCTGCCGAACCCGTGCCCGAACCCGGCACGTTGTCGCTGATGGGCCTTGGCATCGCAGCGTTGCTGTACAGGCGAAGGCAGGAACGCGCACCAGGCCGACGCATCTGGGCATTCGAAGGAATGCGCCGGAGCGCGTCCCAAGTGCGTCAGCACCGCAGGTTGACGAAGGCGACTTGTCGCCAGCCAGGCAGGACGACCGCAGCGCCCTCGACACCGGTCATTGCATCTGCCGAGCTGCCGGGAGACGGAGCCGCAGGGGAGTTGAGGCGGGGGCGTACAGCCAGTGTGTCGCTATAGATTTGGCACCTGCCCCGAATCTCATGCAAAGACTCCTGAACCTCATGCCCGACTACAAGCTCGTTTGCGAAGTTCGCTATGAACTCGACCCACATCAGCTGGACGAGTTTGCGGACTACGCCCGCACCTGGATGCGCCTCATCCGCCGGCATGGCGGCGTCCATCACGGCTTCTTCATGCCACGCGAGGCGCCGTCAGGGGTACCGATGAGCTTCGCGGGCCTGGGCGTTACCGGCCCCGCCAACGAAGCCGTCGCGCTGTTCGCATTTCCTGATGACGACGCCTACCGCCGCTACCGCGAAAGCGTGGCGGCCGACCCTGAAGGGGTGGCGGCCAACACGCGGTTTGCGGACCCGCCCTTCAAGAGCTATCGGCGCTGTTTTCTGGAGCCGATGAGCGAGTAGGCCTCCGCATCGAAGATCGACCGGGCAGGCCTCATACCTTTGGTGTGGAGAGGGGCCGCGCTCCATGGGAGCTGGGCCGCCGCGGCCTGATCCTTCAACGACACGCGTGAACGCGACGCAGACGCCACCACGCAATGCCGAATACAACTGAGCCAACTGCCAGGGCTGGCGCCAACGTCACGACGAGGTTGCCGTCTGGCGTGGCCCACGACACCGCACCAGCGGTGGCGAAGGCGCCGATGGACCCGAACACGCAGCGCTTTCCACCAGGTTGCGCAGCGCGCCTGCGCCGATGCACCAGTGCGCCTGGCCCAGCTCGCGGCCGGCGCGCAGGGTGGCCATGAACCACGGCGTCGCGCGCACCAGCGCGGCCAGCCGCGCTTCGTCGCTCATGCCTTGGCTTTCTCCCGCTCCTGCAGCGCCCGCCACATGACCTTGCCCGCACCGCTCTTGGGCAGGGTGTCGACGAACTCGATCAGCGCCGGCACCTTGTAGACGGCCATGTTGGCGCGGCACCAGTCGCGCAGCTGTTCCTCGGTCAGCGACTCGTGGCCGGCGCGCTTGACGACGACGGCCTTGACCGTCTCGCCGCGGTAGGCGTCGGGGGCCGAGATGATGCAGGCCTCGGCGATGCCAGGGTGGGCGTGCATGAGGTTCTCGACCTCGGCCGGCCAGACCTTGAAGCCGCTCGCATTGATCATGCGCTTCAAGCGGTCGGTCATGAAGAAGTAGCCGTCGGCGTCGACGAAGCCGATGTCGCCGGTGCGAAAGAAGCGCCGGCCGTCGAACTCGATGAAGGCGGCTTCGGTCGCGTCCGGGCGGCGCCAGTAACCGTCGAAGACCATGGGGCCGCGGACGATGATTTCGCCGGCTTCGCCGACGGGCAGTTCGCGCAGCGTGTCGGGGTCGACGACGCGGGCGTCGCAGCTCAGATAGGGCACGCCCAGGCATTGCTGCTTGGGGGCGTCGTAGGGGTTGCTGTGGCTGGGCGCAGCCGTCTCGGTGAGGCCATAGCCTTCCATGTAGCGCAGGCCGTAGCGCTGCCACAGCCGCTCGGCGATGGCCTGCGGCATCGCCGCGCCGCCCCCACCGATGGAGATCATGCTGCTGAGGTCGAAGCTGTCGACCTCGGGGCTGGCCAGCAGGTCGATGACCATGGTGGGGATGTTGGTCCAGCGCGTGACGCGGTGCGCGGCAATGAGGCGGGCGGCGTATTCGCGCTGCCAGCGCGGCATCAGCACGAGGGCCGCGCCGCAGGCCAGCGTGCCGTGCATGACGACGACCATGCCGGTGATGTGGAACATCGGCACGACGCCGAGGATGACGTCCTCGTGGTTGCCATTGGCCCACAGGCAGCCGGCAAAGATGTTGTGCTGCAGGCTGCTGTGCTTGTGCATGCAGCCCTTGGGGTGGCCGGTGGTGCCGCTGGTGTAGGGCAGCAGGGCGAGGTCGTCGGCACCGACCTCCATGACGGGCGGCGCGCCCGTGCAAGCCATGGCCTCGGCCCAGCAGGTGGTGCCGGCGGGCAGGGCGATATCGGCATTGAGCCAGTCGGCCCAGCCGGCGGGCAGGCCGGCACCGTCGGTGCGACCGCCGGGCAGCACCTCGGCCAGCCGCGTGACGAGCATGTCCTGAGCCGCCATGCCGGCCGACAGCCATTCGGCGCTGAGGTCGGTGCTGGTGATGGCCAGGACGGCGCCGCTGTCCTCGATGAGGTGGCGCAGCTCGGCCGCGCGGTTCATCGGGTTGACCGGCACGACGACGGCGTTGGCGCTCAGGATGGCGTAGTGGGCGATGACGAGCTGCGGGCAGTTCTGCATGCCGACGAGGACGCGGTCGCCGCGCTTGATGCCGCGCCCGGCCAGCCAGGCGGCCAGGCGCTCGACCTGGGCCGCCAGTTCGGCGTAGGTCGTCGTCTGGCCGAGGAAGACCAGGGCCGGCCGCTGCGGGAAGCGGCGTGCGTTGACCAGGAGGTTGTCGGGCAGGGCCGTGGCCGGCGGGCTGATCGCGTGGGGCACGCGGGCGGGCCAGAATTTGTGGTGTGCTCGGCTGTTCATGCACTTGTCTCCGGTTTTTTCGCGACGACAAGGTAGACGCCGAGCAGCGTCACGCCCATGCCGGCGATGGCTTGTGCGCCGAGTGTCTCGCCGAACAGCAACCACGCCATCACCGAGGTGACAGAGGGCACCAGATACATGGTGCTTGACACGGCCGTGACGCGGCCGTGGCGCAGCATGTAGAACATCAGGCTGATGCCGCCGGCCGTCAGCACGAGGATGCTCCAGGCCATCGCGATGAGGACCGAGGCGTTCCATTCGATGCGCATGGGCTCCAGCGCCCAGGCCAGCGGCAGCGTGACGGCCAGCGAGGCGGCGAACTGCACGACCTGCCCGGTGCGCAGGTCGAAGTGCGGCACGAAGCGCTTCTGGTAAAGCGTGCCGCCGGTGATGGCGAGCAGCGACATGACGCAGACCAGCAGGGGCGGGCCGAACGTGGTGCCCAGCGTCAGCTTGTGCCAGATGACGAGGATGACGCCGGCCAGGCCCAGCGCCACGCCCAGCCATTGGCGCGACGCGACACGCTCGCCGACCAGGGGTGCCAGCGCAGCGACCAGCACGGGCTGCAGGTTGACGATGAGGGCTGCCGTGCCGGCCGGCAGGCCCTGGCGGATGGCGACCCAGACGCCGCCCAGATACAGGGCCTGGATGGCGATGCCGGCGACGGCCAGGTGCTGCATCTCGCGCCGTGATGGCCAGGGCGCGCGGGCCACGAAGGCCAGGCCCAGCATCAACACGAGGACGCCGGCATAGCGCCAGCTCAGGAAGGTCAGCGGGTCGGCGTAGGGTGCCGCCAGCTTGGCGACGATGTAGCCGGTGGCCCAGATGAAGATGAACAGGGGCGGCGCGACGCGGTCGAGGGTGGACGGCATGAGGCGGCCATCATGCCTGCGCGCCCAATACCCTCTCGCTCATCAAGCGCACGAGGTCGGCCGCGTCCGGCAGCGGGCCCGGCAGGGGCAGGCCGGCGAAGGCCGCGTCCAGGCTCAGATGCGACAGGCCGTGGGCCAGGCTCCAGCCGGTCAGCGCGAGCAGCGGGCCGGCAGCGGCGTCGAAGCGCGTGGCCGCGTCGAGCAGCACGCGAAACGACGCTTCGGCCGCGTGGTCCAGGCCCGGATGCAGGCGGCGCGATGCCAGCACGGGGCCGAACATCAGCCTGAATCGCGCCGGCCGGCGCCGCGCGAAGCCGACGTAGGCCGCAGCGATGGCGAGCAGCTGCTCGCGCGCGTCGCCAGCGTGGGCATCGACGCCGGCCTGCATCGCCGCGCCGAGCTGCTGGAAGCTGCGCTCCGCCAGCGCCGCGAGCAGCTCCGGCAGGCCGGCGAAGTGGTGGTAGGGCGCTGCGTGAGACACGCCGGCGCCACGGGCGACGTCGCGCAGGCTCAGGCCCGCGGCGCCGCGCTGGGCCAGCAAGGCCTCGGCGGCGTCCAGCAAGGCCTCGCGCAGGTCGCCATGGTGGTAGGCGCCGGCCGGCTTGGCGCGCGGACGCGGTGGGCGCTCGGCAGCGGGTTTGTGGGCGGCCTCGGCGGCGAGCCGGGTGGCGGGCTTGCCCGCAGGCTGGACAGCCGTGGCTGACGTCGGCGCCGCCGTCGCCGTGTCGCCGCGCACCGGCCGTGCGGCTCGCGACTTGCGCGCCGACCCCGCGTCGTTGACGGGTGCCGTCGTCGTGGTTGGCGGGCGGGTCTTGGCCATACGGCGCATCTTGCCATGAGCAAGATTGAGCCGCATACTGCGATCATCTTGACATCGTAAAGATCAATCCAGGCCCGGCCGGACCGCGCTGGATCCTCACCGGAGCCGCCATGTATCACGCCATCGTCCGCCGCAAGCTGCTGGCTGCCTTTGCCGACTTGAACGCCGGCCGCTATGACCGCATTCCCGCCCAGTTCGCTGCCGAGCATCGCCACTGCATGATCGGCAGCCATGCCCTCGGCGGCGAGCGCCGCGGCCTGGCCGCAACGACGCTCTGGTACGGCCGCCTGCAGCGACTGCTGCCGGGGCTGCGCTTCGAGGTGGATGGCATCTTGGTCAGCGGCTGGCCGTGGCGTACGCGCGCCGTCGTCAGCTGGCGCGACCGCTTCCTGCTGCCGGGGGGTGCCGAGGGCAGCAACTGCGGCATGCACGAGTTCGAGCTGCGCTGGGGCCGCGTCAGCGCACTGACGGTGCACTGCGACACCGCCCGGCTGGCGGGCTATCTGGCCGAGGTGGCCGCAGCCGGTCAGCCCGAAGCGTTGGCCGAGCCGATCACGGGCTGAGGCGGGTCGGCGCTGGCACCGGCCATCACGTCGCGCAGGCAGCGCAGGCACAGGCAGCGGCCGGGATAGCGCGCCGCGAGCTCGGCGCGCGACGCATCGGCCAGGCGGACGCCGAAGCAGTCGCAGTGGCCGGCGTTGACGCCGCATTCGAAGCCGCCGCCGCAGCGCGGGCAGCTCGTGTCGAGCATCGAGGCAGTGGCCATCGGGTCAGACGGGGGTGGATGCGGCCGATTGTGGACCCGCCTCGGCGGCGCCGGCCACCGTGTCGGCAGGGCGGTCGGCCGGCCGTTCGGTCGCCGCTTCGGGCGGCGCCATGACCGCGGGGTGCCGCCGGTTGACGAAGGTGCGGCGTACGCGGTCCGAGCGCAGGAAGTAGCTGACCCAGATCACGCCGGACAAGGCGGTGCGCACGCTCTCGCCGATCTCCTTGCCCGTCCACTGGGCCTGCAGAGACGGAATGACGTAGTAGGTGATGGCGTCGAACACCAGCGCGACGAACACCAGCAGCCACCAGCCGATGTACAGCCGCGGCAGGCTGCTGCGCCGGCGCGCCATCAGCCACAACAGCAGCACGGCGCCGCCAGCAATCGCCAGGTTGAGGACGAGTTCGGCCAGCATGACAGGCGCCAGCAGTGGGTGGTAGGTGGCCGAGCCCGGCCGCGACAGCAGCGTCCAGCCCTGCACGGTCATGGCCGGCACGGACTCCATCAGCACCTTGCCTATCCGAAAGGGCGTGGCGATGAGGCCGAGTATCGGCAGCCACAGCCAGCCGCCGAGCGCCGTCGCGGCGACGCCGCCGCCAGGCGGCAGGGGTACGGGGGCTGGGTCCCATCGGTACAGGCGGCGCAGCAGCAGGGCCAGGCCGCCGAGGGACACGAGCCCCACGGTCAGCGGCAGCCAGTGCGGCGAGTCGGCGCCCGGCGCGGGGGCCGGCTCCGGAGCCGCCGCATCGGCGTGGTAGAGGTTGTAGTTGACGCCGGTGCGGGCCTTGTCGAGGTGCTCGGCGTAGCGCGCCATGTCGGCCGCCGCGACGTGGTTGCTGCGGCTGAGGTAGTGGTCGGTCAGCAAGAGGACGCTGCCCTTCCAGGTCTCGTCGCGGTGCAGCTCGAAGGCCGGATCGTCGATGGCCAGCGGGTCGGGTTTGACGTCCCACTTGCCCGGCAGGCGGAACTCGCTGATGAGCGTGAAGTCGACCGGATGGCGCAGGGCCAGCGGGCTCTGGCGATTGACGCGCTGCGGCGAGCGCAGCCATTCGAGCAGGTCGGGCACCTCGAGATCGCCGGTCCAGCGTGCGCGCTTGTCGTCGCGCTTCCAGTAGCTGGGCATGCGGTAGTGCTCGACGAACTCGACGGTGTTGGCGTCGCGGTCGTCGTTCACGGTGTAGGGCTGATCGACGGCCAGGCCCGGGTAGCTGGCGGCGTAGAAGTCCAGGTACTGCTTCTGCAGGTCGTTGCGCGCCGTGGTGGCCAGCGCGTCGCGCAGCTGTTCGGCGGACTCACCCCAGGCGTGCGTCGTGACGGTGAGCATGGCAGGCTGGTCGAACCCGGCGCTGGCGTCCAGCACGGCGCGCACCTCGCGCTTCAGCGCGCGGGCCTGCAGGCCAGCCATGGGCACGAGTTCGCGCGTGCCGGCGTCCACCAGCAGGGCGCGGCCGAAGTCGGCCTGCACCCACTGGTCCAGGCCCTTGCCGGCCTGCGGGGTGCGGGTCGGGTCCAGCCAGACGCGGCGGTCGCCGAGATCGGCCTGCACCAGCACGTGGTTGAAGGCCCAGGGCGTGGGCAGGCGCTCGGCCGCCGCCTGGCGCAGGCCGGTGTGCACCAGGGCCGCGCGGGCCGGGATGCCCAGGCGCCGCAGCAGGGCCAGGCTGAGCAGGGTCTTGTCCTTGCAGTCGCCGAAGCGGCGCTGCAGCACCAGCTCTGGCGCGTGCGGGGCGTGCGAGTTCACGCCCATCTCGATGCCGAGGTAGCGCACCTGGCCCTGCACGAAGCGCAGCGCGGCGAGCAGGCGCTGCTCGGGGTCGGTGGTCTGGGCGGCGATGCGCGCCGCCTCGCGGTCGACGGCCGGCGTGGCGCCATCGGGCAGCCGGTACAGCGGCAGGGCCCAGTGCGCGACAGCGGCCCAGTCCTCGAACTCGCCCCACTCGACCCAGTTGTAGGGGTCGTACCAGCCGGGGCTGCCGCTGTCGACGGTGCGGGCCGCCACGTCACGCTGCTGCCAGCGGTGGTCCAGCTCGCCGCCGGCCTCGGTGACGCGGGCGGCCGGCGCGGCGTTGTGCAGCTTCCAGTGCAGCGGGCGGCCCCGCGGCCAGAGCAGCCGCGCATGCAGCCGCGCCAGGGGCACGCCCCACTCCAGGTCGAAGCTGCCGAACTGGTGATCGCCGAAGACAGGGTTGTGGCCCTGACGGCTGTAGACCGTCTCGACGACATCGCCGACCCGCACGTCCTGCAAGGCGACGTGCGCGGTGAGCCGGCCATCGAAGACCAGCGACTCCAGGCTCGCTTCGCGCTGCAGCAGCTTGACGCTTCCAGCCGGCACGCTGAACACGGTCTTGCCGGCGCGCCGGACCTCGATGCGGTGGATGGTGAGCGTCTGGTAGCTGGGGTCGAAGCGGATCTGCACGTTGGCGGCCTCTTCGACGCCACGCTCGTTGACGGCGCGCACGGCCACGTGGTGATAGTCGGTCTGCGTCGTGCCGACCACTCGGACCTGCTCGTCCGCCAGCAGGTAGTGCTGGCCCTGGCTCAGGCCTTCGGCTGGCGCGACTGCATCCAGAGGCACTGCCTGTGCATCCACCCAGGCCGGCGCGGGCGCAAAGCTCAGGTTCTGCGGCCGCGACGCCTGCGGCAGCGCAGCAGCCAGGCCGGGCAGACCCAACCCCACGCACAGCAGCAACATGGCCGCCAGCCTCTCCCTCAATCCGCGCATCGTCGGCGCCCCTTTGTTTTTTGTGGCGGCGCGATTATCGACACGGTCGGCTCAGGCGAGCTGCGACTGCGGGTCCTCGGGCGGCGGCATCGGCGTGGCGCGGGCCAGCGCCATCCAGGTCGCGAAGTCGGGCTTGTGGGCGCGCTTGGGCGCCGGGCGGGCGAGTTCAAGATGGCCCTCGTGGCCGATCAGCACGCCGTACTCGGGCGGGATCTCCTCGGGCTCGGCGATGCCGGCCTTCAGCACGAACCAGCATTGGCCGCACAGCGCGCGGTAGGCGGCGGACTTGGCGGGGCGGCGCAGCTCGCCGAGCAGGTCGGCACGGCTGACCTTGACCTCGTGGATGGCCGGCTCGAGGTAGTCCTCGACGGTGCTGTGGCGGATGGAGTAGACGTCGGGCATGGCGTTGACCCAGAGCGTCTTGCCCCCGCCGCCTTCATCCCCGCCGGGCAGGCCGGCGCGCAGCGTGAGGCCGCGCCAGGCGATGCGCCCGGCGCGCTGCATTTCGATGGCGACGCGCTCGACCAGGGTCTCGTGGGCGTCGCGCATGGCGCGGTTTTTCTGCAGCGATGCGGCGATGGCGGCGACGCCGGCGTCCGTCACGCGCAGGCGCTCGCGGCCGTCGGCTTCCTGCAGGCGCTCGACCCAGCCGACCGCGAGCAGCTCGACCTCGATGAAGTCCTGGCTGGGCCAGCCGGCACTGCGCCAGAGCTGGCGCAGGCGTTGCAGGTGGAGGCGGGTGGGGGCGGGCATGGCGCCATCTTCGCGCGGCCAGAAAAAAGCCCCTCGGCCGCGAGGCGCGAGGGGCTGGCTTCATGTGCCTGGCAGGCGGCGATCAACGGTCCTTGTAGAGCCGGCCGCGAACGCTGGCTGGATCGCCCGTCACGACGACGGTGTAGACGCCATTGGCCTGCAGGACGGTATTGCCAGGGCTGGTCACGGTACCCGACTGCACCCACAGCGGATCGCCCGTCTGCGTGATCGGCGACGTCACGACCACGGGGACACCGTTGCCACCATTGGCGTAGTTGGCGCTGCTGAACGGGTCGGAGGTGTTGCCTGTCACCACGTTGATCGCCGACTGCACGTCTTGCGAGTTCACGTTCAGCGTGGCGGTAGCCGACGGGTCGGACAGGCCGTTGATGAGGCGAATCTTCACATTGCCATTGACCGAGGGCAGCGTGTTGTCGTCCTTCAGGGCCTTCACTTGCGCAGCACCTACCGGGCCCCAGACGAGCACCGTGTAGTCCTGGCCCGCGACGAAGTTGGTGGCGGTCAGCGTTTGCGGCGAACCATCGATCAGCACCGTCACCGTGCCGGCGCCGGCGGTGAAGGTCGCGTAGCTCGACATGTTGAGCGGCCGCGACGGCGCCAGGATGGTCGTGGTGGTCGACGTGGTGGTGTCAGAAACAGTCGCGGACACCGTCGGCGTGCCGGCCAGCCCGTTCAGGACACGCACCCGCGTCAGCGGATTCGCGAAATAGGTGGCTTTGCCTTGTTGCACCAATTGCGTTCCCGTGACGAGCGAGCCACTGGTGGTGTTCGTCAGGATCAAGGTGTTGGTGCTCGCCGAGTCCAACGTAACGGCAGGAACGTCCAGGCGCACGTCACTGCGCACGCCTGTGCCGGTGACGCGGATACGGAACGTGCCGGAGTTGAGCTGGGTGTAGCCAGCGCCGCCGCCGCCGGCGTTGTTGACCACCACCGGAGAAGCCGTGTCCGGCGAGTCGCCTGCACCGAGAACGTAGACGTCCATCGGGCCGGCATCCGGCGCCAGGTTCAGCACCAGCAACTTGGCTTTTCCAGAGGCCGGCGCATCTTGGTTTTCCTGCAGCAGGCTGGTTCTCACGAGCCCGGCAGAGTTGTAGGCAATCAGCGTGTAGTTGGTGCCACCGGTCAGCGTGGGCGCCACGGCAGCAACGCTGGTGCCGGACCCGCTGGTCACGAGATTGCCGGAGGAGTTGGAGGTCTTCACGCTGCCGTAGCTGCCCACGGTGCCCGGCGTGACTTTGGAGCTGACGGACTGGTTGTCGCCAAGCACCAGATCAAGGCTGGGCTGGGTCAGCGTGACATTGAGCAGTCGCACCTGCGCACTGTCGCCGTCGCCGCCGCCACTGCCGCAGGCGGTCAGGAATGCAGTGGCCGACAGGCCCAGCGTCAAAGCCAGCCGGGTGGCCCAAGGGGTGAATCGCATCGAGAACTCTCCGAAAAAACCAAACCGCCGGGCTGAATCCCAAGAACGCGGACTCGCGATTAGAACTCAAGCCGGCGGTATCGCCATTTCTGCCATCCAGCGCCAGGTGAAGAACTGTTGCCGCCCGAGCGCCGCCACCTGAGGAGAACACTCCAATCGCCGTGGGCGGGCCCTGGTTAGCATCGGCCGCATGAACTATCCCCACCTCCTCGCGCCGCTGGATCTCGGCTTCACGACGCTGAAGAACCGTGTGCTGATGGGCAGCATGCACACCGGGCTGGAGGACGGGCGCAAGCACTTCGAGCGCATGGCGGTGTTCTTCGCCGAGCGGGCGCGCGGCGAGGTAGGGCTGATCGTGACCGGTGGCTTCGCGCCCAACATCGAGGGCTGGGCCAAGCCGTTTGCCGGCACGCTGGCGACCTCGGGCGCGGCGCGGCGGCACAAGATCATCACGGACGCCGTGCATGCCGAGGGCGGCAAGATCGCACTGCAGATCCTGCACACGGGGCGCTACGGCTACTCGCCCCTGTGCGTGGCGCCGTCGCGCATCCAGAGCCCGATCAGCCCGTTCACGCCGCGCGAGTTGAGCCCGCGAGGCATCGAGCGCCAGATCCGCGCCTTCGTCCGCTGCGCCAGGCTGGCGCGCGAGGCCGGCTACGACGGCGTGGAGGTGATGGGCTCCGAGGGTTATTTCATCAACCAGTTCCTGGTCACACACACCAACCAGCGCGACGACGCCTGGGGCGGCTCCTACGAGAACCGCATGCGCCTGCCGCTGGAGATCCTGGCGCGCATGCGTGAGGCGGTGGGGCCGGACTTCATCATCATCTACCGCCTCTCGATGCTGGACCTGGTGCCCAACGGCAGCAGCTGGGACGAGGTGATGGAGCTGGCTCGGCGTGTGGCCCGGGGCGGGGCGAGCCTCATCAACACCGGCATCGGCTGGCATGAGGCGCGCATCCCGACCATCGCGACCAGCGTGCCGCGCGCGGGCTTTGCGTGGGTCACCGCCAAAGTGAGGGCGCAGCTGCGCGCCGAAGGCATCACGACGCCGCTGATCACCAGCAACCGCATCAACACGCCGGAGGTCGCCGAAGGCGTGCTGGCGGACGGCAGCGCGGACATGGTGTCGATGGCGCGGCCGTTCCTTGCCGACTCGGAGTTCGTCAAGAAAGCCCGCCAGGGCAGGGCGGACGAGATCAACACCTGCATCGCCTGCAATCAGGCCTGCCTGGACCACACCTTCGCGCAGAAGATCTCGACCTGCCTCGTGAACCCGCGCGCAGCCTACGAGCAGGAGATCGTGCTGCGGCCGGTGACGGGCGCCAAGAAGCGCATCGCTGTCGTCGGCGCCGGCCCGGCCGGCCTGGCCGCGGCGACGACACTGGCCGAGCGGGGCCATGCGGTGACGCTGTTCGACGCGGCGACCGAGATCGGCGGCCAGTTCAACATGGCCAAGCGCATCCCGGGCAAGGAGGAGTTCAGCGAGACGCTGCGCTACTTCCGCCGCCGCATCGAGGTCACCGGCGTTGACTTGCGGCTGAACACGCGGGCCGACGCGGACGCGCTGAAGGGCTTTGACGAGGTGCTGCTGGCCACCGGTGTCAGCGCACGCGACCCGAAGATCAAGGGCCAGGACGAGGGCATGGCGCGCGGCCAGGTGCTGAGCTACATCGACGTGCTGCGGCATGAGAAGCCCGTGGGAGGCCGCGTCGCCATCGTCGGCGCGGGCGGCATCGGCTTCGACGTGGCCGAATACCTGCTGGAGGCTGGCCACTCGCTGACGCTGGACCCGGCCGCCTGGCGCAAGCACTGGGGCGTGGGCGACCCGACCGAGGTGCGCGCCGGGCTGCTGCGGCCGGCTCCGGAAGCGCCGACGCGCCAGATCACGCTGCTGCAGCGCAAGGCCGGCAAGCCCGGCGCGGGCCTGGGCAAGACGACCGGCTGGATCCACCGCGCGGCGCTGAAGATGAAGAACGTCGACATGCTGGCCAGCGTGAACTACGAGCAGATCACGGCCGAGGGACTGTGGGTCAGCTACGGCGAACAGCGCAAGGACGCGCAGCTCATCGCGGCCGACACCATCGTGCTGTGCGCCGGCCAGGAGCCGCTGCGCGAGCTGGAGGCGCCGTTGAAGGCGGCCGGCATCAGCGTGCACCTGATCGGCGGCGCGCTGGAGGCCGGCGAGCTGGATGCGAAGCGGGCCATTCTGCAAGGCACCAAGCTGGCCTGCACGCTGTAGCCCGCCGGCGGCCGGTCAGTTCTGGGACAGCTCCCAAAGCTGGTAGAGCGTGTCGCTGTCCTGCTCGGAGACTTCCAGGCCCCGGGCCAGGTCGAAGCTGGAGTCGTACCAGCCGCAGAGCTCGGGCTTGCCGTTGCTGCCCATCTGTGGGTTGCGCGGCTGCGGCTGGCCGCCCATCGGCAGCTTGGAGGTCGACCAGGGATGCTGGGAAGAGCTGAAGAATTGCATGGCGGGCTCCGGATTGCTTTGAGGTGTTCGACGCCGTGAAAACGTCACACCGTCAGCATCGGTGCCGGCCCCTGTTGCAGCCATCACCCAGAGGGCGGAGCGAAGGGGGATGGCGAAGGGCGGCATCCCCCCGATCACCCCCCAAAGGGGGATGAAAACTGGGGTCAGAGTCAATTTAGGCGGGCTTGGACATCCCCCTGGGCACGGGTCAGCCGGCGCCGTCGGGCTACGCTGGCTTCTTTCGCCAGCCATTGCCCGCACCATGACCACGCCCACTTCTTCAGATGCCCCTTCGACCGCCGCCGTCAGCCCCATCGATGTCGCCGCCGCTCTGACGGAGCTCTGGTCGCCGCGCGTGGTGGGCGCCTTCGACGACAACTACGTCAAGGTCGCCAAGGTCCAGGGCACGTTTGGCTGGCACCGCCATCCGGACGAGGATGAGCTCTTCCACATCCTGCGCGGACGGCTGCGCATCGAGCTGCGCGACCGCTCGGTCACGCTGGAGGCCGGCCAGATGTTCGTCGTGCCGCGCGGCGTGGAGCATTGCCCCGTCGCCGAGCAGGAGTGCCTGCTGATGCTGATCGAGCGCAAGACGACGCTGCACAGCGGCGACACGCCGAACGAGAAGACGCGCTCCATCGAGCAGCAACTGGGCCGCTGAAGCTCGCTAAGTGCCGGCGCGGCTCAGTTCGCGGCGGGCATTACTGCCTATCCAGCGCGCCGATGTTTCGCCGCACTGGCACAAGCGCTCCGCCAAAGTCAGCGCTGGCTCACGCAAGGCCGAGCTGCGCTTGCCGATCTGCCTGAGCGCCCAGTTCACGGCCTTCCTGACGAAGTTGCGCCCGTCGTCGGCCGCGGCCTCGATGAGAGGCAGGCAGGCCAGGAAGTCGGCATCGGGCCGGTCTTTCTGATGCACGGCGGCCACGGCCAGCAGCGCGAAGCCGGCGCGCTTCTCGAATTCAGCGTGACGCGCGGCCCAGCGTGGGATGGCGGCCCATGCGAGCGGACTCTTCACAAAGGCGTTCAAGCAGGCTTGGTCGCAGACGTCCCAGGCCCGCATGCCGGCCACCCAGTGGTCCATCTGCGCGACAGTCAGCTTGGCCGGCTCGGCGACCATGCCGGCCAGCAGCTGGGCGTCGGGGATGCCGGTGTCCCACAGCGCCAGGGCCAGCTCGTGGTCGCGCTTGAACTCGCGGGCCAGTGCGCGCAGCGTTGGCACGGCCAGGCCCAGGCGGTCCTCGCCCGTCAGGCCGAACGCGGCCATGCCGGCGAGCTGGTCGGGCCGGGCCTCGGCCCGCAGGCGTTGCAGGGCAAGGTCAAGTCGGGGTGAACTCATGCCGGCATTCTTGCGGGGCTTGACTTCGAGTGCGCTCTAGCTCGTCCAATGGCGTCATGAAGCCTGTTGACGACCCTCCCCAACTGCTGATCGGCGCGCTGGCCGTGCGCTGCGGCAAGTCCGTTCATGCCATCCGCTGGTACGAGGCCCAGGGTCTGGTGCCCGGCGTGGCGCGTGACGCCGGCGGGCGGCGCCGCTACCGCGAGCAGCACGTCGCCTGGCTGGCGCTGATGGAGCGGCTGCGCATCACCGGCATGTCCATCGCGGAGATGCGCCGCTACACGGAACTCGTCACCCAGGGCCGGCGCAGCCTGGCCGCGCGCCGCGACATGCTGGCCGCCCACCGCGCCGACGTGCTGGCGACGATTGCCCGCTGGCAGGAAGCATTGGCCGCACTGGACCAAAAGCTGGACTTCTACGACGACTGGATCGCCACCGGCGAGCGCCCGGCCCGCGATCCGCTCACCACCTCCAGGAGACTGACATGAACGCCACCACCACGGCCGCCAACAAGGCCCTGCTGCAATCCATTTACGCGGCGCTGGCCGATGGCGACGGCCGGCCCTTCCGCGACGCGATGGCCGAGGATTTCAGCTGGACCATTGCCGGCCACTCCGCCTGGTCGCGAACCTGGAACGGCCGCGAGGTCGTGCAGCGGCAGTTGCTGGCACCGCTGTTCCAACGCTTCGCGACGCGCTATCGCAACCGTGCCGAGCATTTCGTGGCCGACGGCGACACCGTCGTCGTGCAATGCCGCGGCGAGGTGCAGACCACGGGCGGCGAGGCCTACGACAACCACTACTGCATGGTCTACCGCGTGGCGGACGGCCGGCTGCGCTCGGTGACCGAGTACATGGACACCGACCTCGCCTGCCGCGTGCTGGGCGCGCCACCGCAGCAATAACCCTGTGGCGCAGCGGCAGGGGCGGCCGCGCACAATTGCAGCCCTCGTCGCTGCGATTCCAGCTTCCATGAAATTCCGCCTTCTCGCGCTGACCGCATCGGTCAGCACTGCCCTCGCCCTGACCCTGGCCGCCCCGGCCACCCATGCCAGCCCCGGCCCCGGCGTGAGCTGGCAGGCCGCCGCGGCCGATGCCGACATCGACCGCTACTTCGGCCAGGCCAAGGCCGAGAAGAAGCCCGTGCTGCTGTACTGGGGCGCCAAGTGGTGCCCGCCCTGCAACCAGCTCAAGGCGACCCTGTTCAATCGCGCGGACTTCATCGAGCAGAGCAAGGCCTTCGTCGCGGTCGGCATCGACGGCGACGCGCCCGGCGCGCAGAAGCTGGGCACGCGTTTCAAGGTGCGCGGCTACCCGACGCTGATCCTGTTCAACCCGGCCGGCAACGAGATCACCCGCCTGCCTGGCGAGGCCGACGCGGCCCAGGTCATGAAGGTGCTGCAGCTGGGCCTGTCCAGCGGCCGCCCGGTCAAGGCTGTGCTGGCCGACGCCCTGAATCCCAGATCCAGCGGCAAGAAGCTCGGCGCCAACGAATGGCGGCTGCTGGGCTTCTACGGCTGGGAGACGGACGAGCAGCAACTGCTGCCGGCCGAGCAGCGCCCGGCGACGCTGCTGCAGCTGGCCAAGGCCAGCGAAGGTGTCGACGCCGAGACGACGACGCGGCTGTGGCTGAAGTCCCTCGGCGCGCTGAACGAGGGCAAGGCGCCGGCCGAGGCCAGCGCGCAGGCCGCCCGCGTGCACGCGGTGCTGGCCGACCCGGCCCAGGCCCGCGCGCAGATGGACGTGCTGACCAACGAGGCGCCCGACATCGTCAAGACGCTGACGCCGACCCCGGGCGACGCACGCAACCAGCTCGTCGCCGAATTCGACGCCGCGCTGAAGCGCCTGAACGACGACGCGACGCTGTCGCGCGCCGACCGGCTGAACGCGCTGCAAGCCCGCGTCGACCTGGCCCGCATCGACACGGGCAAGGACGATCCCAATCCGAAGAACATTCCCGCCGCGCTGCTGGCCGAGGCGCGCGAGCAGGCCAGCAAGGCGAACCGCGAGATCACCGATGGCTACGAGCGCCAGGCGGTCGTCACGGAAGCCGCCCACCTGCTGGGCCGCGCCGGGCTGTGGAAGGAAAGCGACGAGCTGCTGAAGTCGGCGCTGGCACGCAGCCATTCGCCCTACTACCTGATGAGCCAGCTCGGCGGCAATGCCAAGAAGCAGGGCAGGAAGACCGACGCGCTGCGCTGGTACGAGGAGGCCTTCAACAAGAGCGAGGGCCCGGCCACGCGGCTGCAATGGGGGTCGAGCTATTTCGCCGCGCTGATCGAGATGTCGCCCGAGGACACGCCGCGCATCGAGAAGGCCGCGGCGCAGCTGTTCGCCGAGGCCGAGAAGGACCCCGGCGCCTTCTACGAGCGCAGCGAGCGATCGCTGAAGAAGGTGGCCAGCCTGCTCGGCACGTGGAACCAGGGCCCGGCCCAGGCCGCAGCCGTGGCGCGTTTGAAGACGCAGCTGGACAGTGTCTGCGGCAAGCTGGACGGCAGCGACGCCAAGGCCAAGTCGACCTGCCAGGGGCTGATGAAGAAGGCCTGAGCCGAAACCGCTTCAGTCACGGCGGTGTCAGCTGGCACGCAATCTGCATTGCCTTGAACAGTCAGTTGTCTCCTCCATCCGCCTGGATGGATTCATGCCCCGAGCTGGTTCAGCTTCGGGGCTTTTTTTGGCCGTGCGCCTCATCTTGAGGCTTCATGCGAACCGGGCCACCCCATGTTGAGGCCCAGGCAGGCCGCCGATTCAGGCAGATTTCGTCGAGCCAGGCTGAACTGCCTCAGGCCTGAGCCGTGATCACTTGCCGAAAGGCGGCGATGAAGTCCGCCACCGGCCGCGGCGAGCGCACACCCTGCGGCTGCACGGCGTGCACCTCCACGGGCACCTCCGGCAGCAGCGTGCGCACCTGCAGCCCCTCGCCCGAGGCCTGGGCGGTGAAGGAATCGATGATGGCCGGGCCGAAGCCCTGCTCGGCCATGACCATGGCGATGTGGTGCGTCTGCACCGTCATGCCGGCCTTGGCGGCGAGGCCCAGGCGCGACCAGTGGTCGGCCAGCACGGCGCCCAGCGGGTCGCGCTCGTCGATGCGGATGAAGGGTTCGCGCAGCACCTCCTGCAGCGTCACCGTCGTGCGCTTGTCGCTGCGCGCCTTGTGCGCCGACACGCAGACCAGGCGCCCGGTCGCCACGAGTTCGTCCTGCAGCGCAGGGTGCGGCAGCTTGCCGTAGACGATGCCGACGTCGGCCTCCTGCAGCGCCATCGCGCGGGCGATATCGTTGGAATGCAGCGTGCGCACCGAGACCTCCATGCCCGCATGCGCCTTGCGGAAGATGCGCAGCGCATCCGGCAGCGCGCGCACTGCCAGCGACGGCACGATGAGGATGCGGAACGGGCTGTCCTGGCCCTCGCGCAGCGCCGACGCCATGCGCCGCAGCGACTCCAGCTGCAGCATCAGCGCCTGCACCTCCGGGTACAGCGCCTGGGCCTCGCGCGTGGGCACGAGGCGGCGCTTCTGGCGCGTGAAGAGGGCATAGCCGAGCTGCAGCTCGGCATGCTGCAGGGTCTGCGTGATGGCGGGCTGCGTGACGTGCAGCAGCTTGGCCGCGGCGCCGACGCTGCCGGTCAGCATGACCGCGTGGAAGACCTCGACGTGCTTGATGCGCATGGGAACGCTCATTAGGGTGGCTTATGAAGTGTCGATCAAACGCGATACACGCCGGCGGCCGGTTTTCCTAGCATCACGGCATCCGATCAACGACCCGAGGACCCCATGAAGCCACTTGCCGTCGCCGCCCTCACGCTGGCCTGCCTGACCTGCATGAACACCCACGCCGAGCCCGGCACGCTCGACAAGGTGAAAGGTTCGGGCACGATCACGCTGGCCTACCGCGAATCGTCCATCCCCTTCTCCTACCTGGGCGCCGACGCCAAGCCCACGGGCTTCGGCTGGGAGATCTGCGCCAGGGTCGTCGAGCAGGTGAAGAAGGCCACCGGTCGCGCCGACCTGCAGGTGGCCACACAGGCCGTCACGTCGGCCAACCGCATCCCGCTGCTGATGAACGGCACCATCGACATCGAATGCGGCTCGACGACCAACAACACCGCGCGTGCCAAGCAGGTCGCGTTCTCGATCAACTACTTCTACACGGGCACGCGGCTGCTGGTGAAGGCGGGCTCGCCGGTGCGCGGCTTCGCGGACCTGAAGGGGCGCAAGGTCGTGTCCACCACCGGCACGACCAATGTGCAGGTGCTGCGCCGGTTCAACGTCGAACGCGACCTGGGCTTCGAGCTGCTCGGCGCCAAGGACCATGCCGAGGCCGCTCTGCTCGTGCAGCAGGATCGCGCCGACGCCTTCGGCATGGACGACATCCTGCTGTTCGGCCTGCGCGCCAGCAGCCAGGACCCCGCCGCGCTGGCCGTCGTCGGCGAGCCGCTGCAGGTGGAGCCCTACGCCATCATGCTGCGCAAGGACGACCCGGCGTTCAAGAAGCTCGTCGACGACACCGTGGCCGGGCTGATGAAGAACGGCGAGTTCGAGGCGCTCTACAAGAAGTGGTTCCTCTCGCCCATCCCGCCGCGCGGCATCAACCTGAACGCGCCGATGAGCACGGAGCTGCGCGACAACCTGAAGCAGCTCTCCGACAAGCCGGCCGTGTGAGCATGGATGTCGTAGGCGTGCTCGGCGGCATGGGCCCGCTGGCGACGATCGACTTCATGCGCAAGGTGCTGGACGCGACGCCCGCGACACGCGACCAGGACCATGTGCCGATGATCGTCTGCAGCCTGCCGCAGATCCCGGACCGCACCGCCGCCTTTCGCGGCGCGGGCGACTCGCCACTGGACGCCATCGTCGCCTGCGGCCAACGGCTCACGCAGGCCGGCGTGGACGTCATCGTCATGCCCTGCAACACGGCCCACCTGTGGTTCGATGAGGTGCAGGCGCAGCTGCGGCTGCCGATGCTGCATCTGGTGGACGCCGCGCTGCACGAGGCGCTGGCGCTGGCCGGCGCCAACGCCCGCCTGGGGCTGCTGGCCACCGACGCGACCATCGCCTCGGGCCTGTACATCAACCGCCGCCTGGCGGGTTCGCCGCCGGTGCAATGGCTGCTGCCCACGGCCGGCGAGATGCTGGAGCAGGTCATGCCCGGCATCGAGGCCGTCAAGGCGGGCCGGCTCGATGTGGGCCAGGCCCTGCTGGCCGAAGCCGCCCGGGCGCTGGGCCGGCGCGGCGCCGAGGTGTTGGTGCTCGGCTGCACGGAGATCCCGCTGGTGCTCGACGCGACGGCCTGCGGCCTGCCTGTCGTGGACGCCACTGCCGCGCTGGCGCGCCAGGTCGTCACCCGCATCCACCCGCGCTGAAGTGCCCCTGGGCGAAGGGTCGGGCGGCGCCAGCGACGTCATCGCCCGCCAGCGCCAACCGCCCTAGAACCCCGACAGCGGCGGCTCCCGGCGCAGATCGCTATCCACGTCCATCAACACGCTGGCCAGTTCCAGCGTGCGCCACAGGCCCTCGGGCATGGCCAGGATGGCCTCGGGGGTGCGCGCCTGGCTGACCCAGGCACCGATCTCGGCATGCTGCTCATCGGTGAGCAGGCAACGGTCGCGCATCTCGTCGAGTGTCTGCACGCTCAGCCTTTCATCGCGGCGCGGTGCCGCAGCGGGTTGGGGGTCGGGGCGCCGGGCCTCACTTCTTGCGCGACTTGGCGGGCTTGGCCGGCGCCGCCTTGGGTGCATCGCCGATGACGGTCTTCAGCGGGCACACCTTGAAGGCCGGGCACTTGGCACAACCGGCGACGAGGGCGATGGGGCAGAGTGTCATGGCTGGCTGCGCGGCGGACCGCGCTGGCTGAAGGGACGCAGGGGCGCAAAGAGGCGCAAAAGGGGCGGCGCCAGCATACGCCGCCATTCATGACCCGTCAGCCGCCATTCAGCGCGCGGAAGGGCCAGCCGCCACGCGCGCCGTGTCGGCGGCCCCGGCGGCCCGGATACTCGCGGCCATCCGATTCCTGGAGCCCTGCCATGCCCTTCCCCGCCCGGCGCGCCTGTGCGCTCGCCGCCGCTCTGGTGCTTGCTGCGCCGCTGGCTTGCGCGGCCTCGCCGCTCAAGCCCTGCCGCATCGACGGCATCCCCAACGAGCTGCAATGCGGCAGCCTGCAGCGCCCGCTGGACCCGGCGCGGCCGGACGGCGTGAAGATCGACGTCCATTACCTCGTCGTGCCGGCGATGGCGCGCAACAAGCAGCCCGACGCGGTGCTGCTGCTGGCCGGCGGCCCTGGCCAGAGCGCCGTCAACGTGGCCTCGCGCGTGTTGCCGCGGCTGGCGCGGCTGAACAACCGTCGCGACCTGGTCTTCGTCGACCAGCGCGGCACCGGCGAGTCCGCACCGTTGGACTGCCCCGACGACAGCAAGCTGCCGCTGACCGAGCAGCTCGACGGCGCCGCGCAGATGCGCCGCCTGGACGCCTGCCGCGCGACGCTGGAGACGCTGCCTTATGGCCGGGAGGGTGGCCTGCGCTTCTTCACGACGACGATCGCGATGCAGGACATGGAGGCCGTGCGCCAGGCCCTGGGCGTGCCGCAATGGAACCTGATCGGCGCCAGCTACGGCACACGCGCAGCGCTGGAATACCTGCGCCAGTTCCCGGCCCAGGTGCGCCGCACCGTCATCGACGGCGTTGCGCCGCCGGACATGGTGCTGCCCGCGAGCTTCTCGCCGGACACGCAGGCAGCGCTGGACAAGCTCATCGCCGCCCATGCCAAGACGCATCCCCAGCTGCGCGCCGAGTGGACCCAGCTGCTGGCCTCCCTGCCCCGTGCCGTCACCGTGCAGCAGCCGCTGACGGGCGTGCCCGAGCACTTCACCGTGGACCGCGAGCTGCTGCTGCGCTCGGTGCGCCCGCCGCTGTACCAGCCGGCCCTGGCGGCGGCGCTGCCGGCGGCCATCCACGCGGCGGCCACCGAAGGTCGCTTCGAGGGCCTGTTCGGCCTGAGCACGGCCTTTGGCGGCGGCGCGAAGCTCAGGCTCGCGATGGGCATGCACTTCTCGGTGATGTGCGCCGAAGACGTGCCTCGGCTCGCCCAGTCCGGCGACACGCCAGGCGTCGACTTCGGCCGCGTCGACGCCGAGCTCTACACCCGCGTCTGCAAGAACTGGCCGCGCGGCGACGTGCCGGCGGACTTCTACAAGATCCCGCCCGCACCCAGCCCCGTGCTCGTCATGAGCGGCGGCGCGGACCCGGCCACGCCGCCGCGCCACGGCG
>JAEKLF010000267.1 GCA_019509985.1 Burkholderiales bacterium
GCAAGAGGCGGGCGATTGCATCGCCGGCAGCCTCGGCTACGCCAGCGCGCTGTTCGACCGCGCCAGCGTCGAGCGCCACATCGCCCACTGGCAGACCCTGCTGCGTGCGCTGGTGGCCGATGACCAAGCCATCGTGGCGTGGCTGCCGCTGTTGTCGGCCGATGAGCGCCTGCAGCTGCTGTACGGCTTCAACGACACCGCAGCGCCCTTCCCCGCCGAGCGCTGCATCCACGAGTTGTTCGAGGACCAGGCCGAGCGCACGCCCGAGGCCATCGCGCTGGTGTTCGAGGATGACTCTCTCAGCTACGCCGAGCTCAACGCGCAGGCCAACCGGCTCACCCACCACCTCATCGCGCGGGGCGTGCGACCGGGCGACTTCGTGGCCCTGGCGCTGCCGCGCTCGGCCGATCTCGTGATCGCCGAGCTGGCCGTGCTCAAGTGCGGCGCGGCTTACGTCCCGCTGGACCTGGAGCATCCGGCCGAGCGCTTGCGCTTCATCCTCGCCGACTGCCGCGCCGCGCTGTGGCTGTGCCGCAGCGATTGCACGCTGCAGGCGCCCGCACGGCTGGAGATCGACCGTCTCGGCGTCGATATCGCAGGCCCAGACACGCCCGTGCACGTCCGCGCCGAGGGCACCGCCTACGCGATGTACACCTCCGGCTCCACCGGGGTGCCCAAGGGCGTGGTGGTGCCGCACCGCGCGGTGCTCAACCTCGTGCTGCAGCACGCTGATCTCTTGGGGCCGCACGGCCGCTTCGCTTTCTCCTCCAACCCCGCGTTCGACTCCTCCACGCTGGAGGTCTGGGGTGCGCTGCTGCACGGCGCGGCCGTCGTCGTGGTGCCGCAGCCGGTGCTGCTCGACCCGCTGGCGCTGGCCGAGCAGTTGCAACGCCAGCGTGTCACCGCACTCATCCTGGTGGCCGGGGTGTTGCGCGCCTACGCGCCGGTGCTGGCCGGCAAGCTGTCCACGCTGCGCACGCTCGTCACCGGCGGCGACGTGGCCGACGCACAGGCGATCGCCACGCTGCTGCGCGAAGGTGGCCCTGCGCAGGTGTTGCAGACCTATGGGCCGACCGAGACCACACAGTTCGTCACCACGCTGGCGCTGCGCGAGCCGCCCTCGCCGGGCGTGCGGGTTCCGATCGGACGGCCCATCGCCAATGCACGCATCTACCTGCTCGATGCGCTCGGGCAGCCGGTGCCCGTGGGCGTGGCCGGCGAGATCCACATCGCCGGCGCCGGCATCGCGCACGGCTACCTGAACAGGCCCGACCTCACCGCCGAGCGCTTCGTGCCCGATCCGTTCGCCGCCGAGCCCGGTGCCCGCATGTACCGCACCGGTGACCTCGGGCGCTGGCGAATCGGCCACGACGGCGACGGCACGATCGAGTTCCTCGGCCGCAACGACCACCAAGTCAAGCTGCGCGGCTTCCGCATCGAGCTGGGCGAAATCGAGGCGCGGCTGCGGGAGCACCCCGGTGTGCGCGAAGCGGTCGTTCTTGCCCGCGAGGACCAGCCCGGCCAGCCGCGGCTGGTGGCCTATGTCGTGGGCGAGCACGCGCAGCCCGAGGTGCTGCCCGAGGTGCTGCCCGAAACGCTGCCCGAGACGCTGCGTGCACACCTGGCCGCGGCGCTGCCCGAGTACATGGTGCCCGCGGCCTACGTGCCGCTCGACGCCCTGCCGCTCACGCCCAACGGCAAGCTCGACCGCCGCGCGCTGCCGGCTCCGGCGGACACGGCCTTCGGCCAACACGCCCACGAGGCGCCGCAAGGCGAACTCGAATCCACCCTCGCTTCGATCTGGTCGGAGCTGCTGGCCGTGCAGCGCATCGGCCGCCACGACCACTTCTTCGAGCTCGGCGGGCACTCGCTGCTGGCCGTGCAGCTCGCCTCGCGCATCCGCGCCCGCCTGGGCTGCGAGGTACCGCTGGCGGACCTCTTCGCCCAGCCCACGCTGGCGAGCTTCGCCACACGCGTGGCGGCCGCCAGCTCCAGTGCCCTGCCGGCCATCGTGCCCGCAGCACGCCAAGGCGCCCTGCCGCTGTCGTTCGCGCAGCAGCGGCTGTGGTTCCTGGCGCAGCTGGATGCGCGCGCGGCCGCCGCATACGCCATGCCCGGCGGCGTGCGCCTGCGCGGGGCGCTGGACGCTGCCGCGCTGCAAGCGGCCTTGGACCGCATCGTCGCGCGCCACGAGGCGCTGCGCACATCGTTCGCCTCGGTCGAGGGCGAGCCCGTGCAAGTCATCGCCGCCCCGGACGTGGGCTTTGCGCTGGCGCACGAGGACCTGGCGGGCCAGGCATCGCCCGAGGCGGAACTCGAGCGCCTGGCCGCCGAGGAGACCGCCGCGCCGTTCGACCTCGAACGCGGCCCGCTCATCCGCGCGCGCCTGGTGCGCCTGGCCCACGACGACCACGTGCTGCTGGTGACCATGCACCACATCGTCTCCGACGGCTGGTCCATGGGCGTGCTGGTCAACGAGTTCAGCGCCTTGTACGCCGCCTTTGCTCAAGG
>JAEKLF010000268.1 GCA_019509985.1 Burkholderiales bacterium
GGGCGTGCCCTTCACCGTCGACGAGCGCGCCATCGTGCCGCGCAGCTTCATTGCCGAGCTGATCGCCGATGCGAGCATCGACCCCTGGCTGAACCCGGACAGCCGGCGCGTGCTGGACCTGTGCACCGGCAACGGCAGCCTGGCCGTGCTGGCGGCGATGGCATGGCCGGACGTCGAGGTCGACGCGTTGGACATCGACATCAATGCGCTCGCCGTCGCCAAGCTGAATATCGAGCGTCACAACCTGGCCCTGCGCATCCGCCTGCTGCAGGGCGACGGCCTCGCCGCCGCCCAAGGACCTTACGACTTGATTCTTTGCAACCCACCCTACGTGAACAGCAACAGCATGGCCGCCCTGCCCGCCGAATACCGCGCCGAGCCCGAACTGGCGCTGGCCGGCGGCAGCGACGGCATGGACTTCATCCGCGAGCTGCTGCGCGCCGCGCCTGCTGCCTTGACCGATGACGGGGTCCTCGTGCTGGAGATCGGCAACGAGCGCGAACACTTCGAAGCGGCCTTCCCGACGCTGGAGACCGTCTGGCTCGAAACCTCGTCCGGTGCCGACCAGGTGCTGTTGCTGACGAAGGAGTCGCTGCAATGATCACGCTGCGCGACATCACGCTGCGCCGCGGCGTCAAGGTGGTGCTGGACAACGCGTCCGCCACGCTGCAGCCCGGCGAGAAGATCGGCCTCGTCGGCCGCAACGGCGCTGGCAAGTCCAGCCTGTTTGCGCTGCTGACGCACCGCCTGGGCAACGACAAGGGCGAGGTCGAGGTGCCCAAGCACTGGCGCCGCTCCGAGGTCGCCCAGAACATGCCCGAGACCGACGACGGCGCGACCGACTACGTGCTCGAAGGTGACCTGCCGCTGGTGGCCGCCCGCGCGGCGCTGGAAGCCGCCGAGGCGGCAGAAGACGGCCACGCGATGGCGGACGCGCATGCGCTGCTGGCGGACGTCGGCGCCTTCGACGCCCGCTCGCGCGCCCAGGCGCTGCTGATGGGCCTGGGCTTCAAGACCGAGCAGCTCGACGCGCCCGTCAACAGCTTCTCCGGCGGCTGGCGCATGCGCCTGCAACTGGCCCGCGCACTGATGTGCCCGGCCGAGCTGATGCTGCTGGACGAGCCGACCAACCACTTGGACCTGGACGCCCTCGTCTGGCTGGAAGCCTGGCTGCAGCGCTACGACGGCACGTTGATCATCATCAGCCACGACCGCGAATTCCTCGACGCGATCACCAAGGTCACGCTGCACCTCGACGAAGGCAAGCTGGTGCGCTACGGCGGCAACTACACCAGCTTCGAGACCCAGCGCGCGGAACGCATGGTCTTGCAGCAGGCCGCCTTCGCGAAGCAGCAGGACCGGGTGGCCCACCTGCAGAAGTTCATCGACCGCTTCAAGGCCAAGGCCAGCAAGGCCAAGCAGGCGCAGAGCCGCGTCAAGGCGCTGGAGCGCATGGAAAGGCTGGCGCCGGTGCTGGCGTCGGCCGACTTCAATTTCGAGTTCCGCGAGCCGCTGAACCTGCCCAACCCGATGCTGATGTTCGACGAGATGTCGGCGGGCTACGGGACGACCACGATCGTCCGCGACATTGACCGTTCGGTGCTGGCCGGCCAGCGCATCGGCATCCTGGGCGCCAACGGCCAGGGCAAGTCCACGCTGGTGAAGACGATTGCCGGCACGCAACTGCCGCTGTCGGGCCGGATGACGCAGGGCAAGGGTCTGTCCATCGGCTACTTCGCCCAGCAGGAGCTGGACGTGCTGCGCCTGGACGAAGGCCCGCTGGAGCACATGGTGCGCCTGGCCCGCGAGGTCGGCCCGCCCGGCCGCGAACAGGAGCTGCGCGACTTCCTCGGCCAATTCCGCTTCACCGGCGACATGGTCAACCAGCAGGTCGGCAGCCTGTCCGGCGGCGAGAAGGCGCGGCTGGTGCTGGCCATGCTGGTGTGGCAGCGCCCCAACCTGCTGCTGCTGGACGAGCCGACCAACCACCTGGACCTGAACACCCGCGAGGCGCTGTCGATGGCGCTCAACGAGTTCGAGGGCACGGTCATGCTGGTCAGCCACGACCGTGCACTGCTGCGCGAGGTCTGCGACGAGTTCTGGCTGGTGGCCGACGGTGTCGTCAAGCCCTTCGACGGCGACCTGGACGACTACCAGCGCTGGCTGCTGGACCAGAGCAAGGAAGCCGCCCGCGCGGCCAAGAAGCAGGCCGCCGTGGCGCCTGCACCGGTGGTGGCGGCCGCTTTACCGGCGCCCGCCCCGGCTGCGCGCGAGGACCGCAAGGCTTCGGGCCAGGCGCGCGCCAAGCTGGCCGACCAGACCCGGCCGCTGCGCAAGGAGATGGAAGCCATCGACAAGCGCCTGCATGCGCTGGCCGAGGAGCGCGCCAGCATCGAAGCCCAACTCGCCGAAGGTGCGGCCGCGTCGGCCATCGCCGAGATGGGCAAGCGGCTGAAGGCGATCTCCGACCAGCTCGAAGCCGA